>JBGCDY010000141.1:0-10181 GCA_045105835.1 Chitinophagales bacterium | reverse complement strand
AGCTACATCAAGCCACCTCACTCAAAGAACTTAAATGCTGTATTAAGAGAGAAAAAACGGATAATATTCAACAAATTAAACAGGAACTTCCCCAAACGAAGGATGCTTTAGCAGCCTAATTGGGCTATTCGATTTTTTTTTCTGATGATAGACATCAATCAATTTTTGTCTAAAAGTAATTACTGTATCTATCCGATCCAAAGGAGTGTCAACTACTTTGGAGACTTTGATAAACTTGTCAAATAAAAAAAGCATTTTTAGGAAATGGTGGTTTTATGTGTAAAAAGCTCGCAATAAATAATTGTGGGCTTTTTTATTGAATTGAAGCCTGAGTCAATTGTACCTACCAGAATCCCGTTTTTCCCAACCTTCAACCGATAAACAACACATAAAATCAAAAATAAAAGCGTGAATCATTTTTTCTATTTTTGCAGTGAAGATGCTTTGTAGTTTTTTGTGAAGACAACTTCAAGCAATCTATGAAACTACGATATACTCTTGAAAATAGAAAAATGTAAGTTTTGATTCATCTTAATTGGTAGACTTTGTGTTAATTTGATTTTTGATAGAAAAGAATTAACAAAGAATCTAAGGAATGTGAAAAAAATAAATTACAACCTTTAGTCCCCTTTTGGAAGGGGTTGGGGTAGATTCAACTAAAAAAATGTAATTTATTTTTGTAGCGTTTTTAAATTAAAATACGGAACACAATGAAAAAATGGATACTATTCCTTTGTAGTTTTTTGATTACAAATATATTGAATGCCCAATTCCAAACCAGTTTTGAAGCCACCTATGGAGGCGCAAATACAGGAGATTTTGGAGAGTCCGTCATTCAGACGGCTGACGGGAATTTGGTATTTGTGGGTACAACTGCCAATTTTGGAGGTGGAGGGTACGACATTTACATGGTCAAAACCGATATGGATGGCAATGAAATTTGGTCAAATGCCTATGGGAATATTGTCAATGAAGTAGGGATAGGAGTTGCCGAATTAGAAGATGGGAGTCTGATTTGTGTGGGCAATTCAACAGCCTCACCCAATCCCACCCAAATCTGGGCTGCAAAAACGGATGCGGAGGGCAATGAGATTTGGTCAAAAACAGTAGGCGCAGTGAATAGCATTGCAGCGGATGTGGTGCGTACGACAGACGATGGGGTGGTCATTGCAGGAGATAGAAATGGGGATCCTTATTTATTGAAGATAGATGCGGAAGGCATATTACAATGGGACAATACTTTGGGTTTTGGAGCTATTGAAGGCTTGGAGGCAGTGGAGGAAACAAGTGATGAAGGTTTTATTGTCATTGCTTCTGTTGGAATAGGGAGCAAGCAAGAAATGAGTTTGATTAAAACAGATCGTGAAGGAGATTTTGAATGGACGAGTACGATATCGGAAGGAGATGTCAGTCGTTTGGATGCTCATGATGTATTTATTACACAAGATGGTGGTTATCTTACGATGGGAAGTATTGGCGGTGGATTGGATGCTATTTTTCTACACAAAACCGATGCAAATGGGGATGAGCTTTGGACACAGATGCAGTTTGTAAACGGAGAAAATATAAGACCTCTTAGAATCGCAGAAACTGCCAATGGGGATTTGATGCTTGTAGGCGAAGGAGACATGTATGATACAGACGAAGGAACGGATATTTTTGTGTTGAAGTTGGACAAGGATGGAGCAGTTCTTTTGGAAGAGAATTATGCTTATGGTCGGAATGAAAGCGGAAATGGTATTGTACTCACTTCCTCCAATGATTTGATTATTGCAGGAACGAGCAATAGCTTCAATGGCTCAGGAAACGACGTGTTTGGAATGCGTATATCTTCAACGGGCGAAACGATATGGAATCAAACTTATGGTGGAATTGGCAATGCAGACAGAGACGACGCTTTTGGCTTGCTGCAAACTGCAGATGAGGGGTATCTAATGAGTGGAAATTCCAACAGCTTCAATGACAGGGGAGACTCAGATATTTACCTTCTGAAACTGGATGAAAAGGGTGAAGTCGATTGGTCGAAAGCGGTCGATTTCTTCAATGGAGAAGATATATGCTACAATATCGTGGAAGCCGTCAATGGAGATTACGGACTATTTGGTGTCAGTTCAAACGAAAATGGACTACAAGGTTCACAATTGACACGTATAGATACAGAAGGAAATGTGATATGGCATTATTACTTCGAAAATATGTTGCCTGCATTTACAAAAGGAGTGAGTGCTTTAGTAGATGGTGGTTTTGTGATTTGTGGACGACTCCTGACAGGTGGAGTTTATTACGCAAAAATAGACAGCGAAGGACAACTTGTTTGGGAGAACAACTATATCGGAAATGTGGCTTACAACATCAAACCTACAAGTGATGGTGGTTATGTCTTGGCAGGTCGAGGTAATTTCCAACAAGATGCCGAAAGTGGTGTTTACTACACCCCGCTTCAAGTGGTCAAAGTGGATGAAAACGGTGAGGTGCTTTGGGAGTACATCATGGGAGATGGAACGGCTAAAGTATCCAGAGCTTTTGACATCATCGAAACCATATCAGGTGGTTTGGTTTTGGTGGGTGGACGCACAGGCGAAACCTCAGATGTTTCCAACCTTTTGATTGCAAAACTGGATGCTTCAGGTAACCCACTGTGGGAAGAAGAGCTTTTATCAGAAGATTATAGTTTCAACAACTATGTAGTCCAGCAAACAAAGGACAATGGTTTGATGTTTGTAGGGAATGTAGGGAATCCTGGTAATCCTTTGAGACAAGGATTTTTGTTGAAAACAGATGGCATTGGCAACGAAAAGTGGGTGAGATATTTTGGCGCAGATTCGGGAATATTTCCCTCTTTTTATGCAGGGTTACAAACCGAAGATGGCGGCTATGCAATGGCAGGTTCGATAAGTGTAAACAATTCGACGGACATGTATTTTGTCAAAACAGACGAATTGGGCTTTATCGAAATCGTCAATATCTTTTCACCTCAGGCTCGACTGTCGCTTCAATTGGCTCCAAATCCAAGTCAAGGACGTTTCCAGATGACCTTTGAAGGAGAACATATTGGAGCAGTTGATTTGACTATTTTTGATATTACAGGTCGTCAAGTATTCACTCATTCTGGCTACAAAAATAATTTAATTTACCACGAAGAAATGGACATCAGTGATTTGAACAGCGGTGTTTATGTAGTAGAAATTGTCAGTGGAGACAAACGGTATTCACAGCAATTGGCGGTGAAATAAACAATTATACAAAGCACAAACGCTAAGACAAACTAAAATATTAAATTAGGCATTTTTGAAATTTAATGTGCTTGTCCACAAGCATTTGGAATGCTACAAAAATAAATTTACACTTTTCGGGCTGAACATCCCCCAACCCCCTTCAAAGGGGGAATAAAGAATGTAAATTTATTTCTTCCGCATTCCTTTGTTTGAGTTTGCATTTTTAATTTGAACTTGCCTAACCTTCAATACAAAAAATACATGTACCAAAATTTAGACTTAAAACTCGAAAGAGCATTGCCCCGAATGGATCGACAGCCTATTGTTTGGCGTAGCCCTTCCAATATCGCATTGGTGAAATACTGGGGGAAATATGGACGACAATTGCCCCGCAATACCTCCATCAGTTTCACCCTTTCACAAGCCTACACCGAAACATCTGTGGTGTATGGCATGAAAAAAAGTAGAGGAATTTCGATAGATTTTCGTTTTGAAGGGAAGCCCAACGAAGCGTTTGCCGAAAAAATTCGCAAATATTTAGCCTCTATCACCGATATATTTCCCTTTCTTGTTCAACTACATTTGAGCATCAAATCCTTCAATTCTTTCCCACATTCTTCGGGAATTGCCTCTTCTGCATCAAGTATGAGCGCATTGGCATTGTGCCTTTGCAGCATCGAACGACAGTTGTTTGGCAGCCCCCAAAGTGATGCCGAATTTTGGCAAAAAGCATCCTATGTCTCTCGTTTGGGTTCGGGAAGTGCTTCGAGGTCGGTGTTCCCAAAATTGGCAGTTTGGGGAAGACATCCCGAAATCAATGGCAGTTCTGATGATTTTGCTTTGCCCTTTGCCCATCATTTGCATCCCAATTTCCAAGAGTTTGAAGATGCCATTTTGATTGTCAGCAGCGACACCAAATCGGTTTCGAGTCGAGCAGGGCACACGCTTATGGAAGGGAATCCCTATGCCTCCACACGCTACAAAGAAGCGAATCAAAACGTATTGCAAGTTGCAGAAGCCTTGAAGTCAGGAGACTACGAATCTTTTATGCAGGTCGTCGAAATGGAGGCTTTGACGCTTCATACTTTGATGATGACTTCGAGTCCTTCCTTTATTTTGATGAAACCCAATACACTCACCATCATCCAAAAAATTCGAGATTTCCGCAAAATATCAGGGCATCCCGTTTGTTTTACTTTGGATGCGGGACCCAATGTGCATGTGCTATATCCCACTTCCTCCAAAGAAGCAGTTGAAGCATTTATTGAAGCAGAATTGTTGCAGCATTGCGAAGACCGTTATTGGATTTCAGATAGGATAGGGAATGGTCCTACAGTAGTAGCCGCTGATTTATTGGCTTAAAAAAACTTATTGGACTATTTTTGTGATTGCACTATCAGTGAATATTGGGTAATTAGCCTGTTTATGCCTTGGTCTCATTTCGCTGTTTTAACTAAAAAACGATAATGAAAACGCCCCTCTTTTGAAAATAGAAGAGGGGCGTTTTTGTTAAAAACAAAACTTATTTTTTGATGAGCTTCAATAAATATTTGTGAGTAAATACGATGGATTTCTGTGTATGTAAAACGCCTATTGCTATTCTGTTAGGTAATACATATTATTTTTTTTAAACTCCAAAAATATTTTACCTAAAACCTTCTGCACATAACATAAGAGGTACGAAAAATAAACAAAATTAATGTCATTTGTGGAAACTAATTTGCTCAAAATTAGGTTAATAGAGCAGAATAAATACAAATGAAGAACCCTGACTTAAAACAGTACATCCTTAAGCGTAAGAAAACCCTTGAATTTGTGAAACAACAACTCAAGGAAGAATTCATTGGATTGGATCACATCATTGATGAGGTCATTAGTTTGATGTATCCCTGGTATTTGTTTCCAGAAAACCAAATGCGTCCTACCGTCATCAACCTTTGGGGAATGACAGGAACAGGTAAAACCGCATTGGTGAAACGTCTGGTCGAAATACTCGACATCATGCAAGCCTATTTGCACATCGACATTGGTGAATTTGGCAGTACCAACACGAGTGGTAGCTGGCTCAAAACCATGTTTACCCAAGACTTGCAACACCATCACCAAAGAGAATGTGTCATTTGCTTGGATGAGTTTCAGTTTGCCCGAACCATCAATGAATCTGGAGCAGAAGTCGATAGAGACAAACTCCGAATCATTTGGGAATTATTGGATTCTGGACAATTTCACTACAATGCTTCTCCCAGCCAATACTACATCAATCGTGGTTATAAAGCCATCAAACTCCTCAACAAGTGCATCGAATTTGGTGTGGAGGTAGAAGGCGGCAAGGTTACAGAAAACTACGAAGCCTTTGCGAAAATATTCAGAGGCTTTGGTTTCTTTGGTTACAATTCTGGCAAAAAGAAACTGAAAGCCAATTACTTTTCTTCCCCTGATTTTGTAGGCGGTTTGAACTCACTCATTGGCGACAAATACACTTCTTCACTCGACATCAAAGATGAATTGAAGAAAATGGGCATCGAAGAATTGGTCGACTATCTCTATGAGGCAGTCAATTATGAAGGTTCGATGAAATTGATGGATTTATCCAAAAGTCTGATTTTTGTCATTGGAAATTTGGACGAAGCCTACTACATGAGCTACAATATCAATCCCGATATTAGCGCAGATGACTTCCACAAAAGCACCTTAAAAATCACCATTGCAGACATCAAATCTGCCTTGCAGCACCGATTCCGAAACGAACAAATTGCCCGTTTGGGAAACAACCACATCATTTACCCAGCCTTCAATGCCGAAAATTACCGCATCTTTATTGAGCGAAAATTGGAGGAAATCAACAAGATGATTCAAGAGCGCTTCAAACTCCGTTTGGAATTTGATGACAGCCTTATAGACATTATCTACAAAGAAGGCGTTTTCCCCACGCAAGGCGCACGCCCCGTATTGACGACCATCAAAAACTTGGTGGATTCCTACATCAGCCAGATTATCTGCGACATGATTGAGAACGATTGGCAACCCTCTCATGTCACTTGGGCATTTGATGGCAACCAATACAAAGTGAATTTTTATGATTTGGTGGGGCAGTTAATTGCTGAAAAAAGCTACAAGGTCAACCTCAAAGTCCATGAGCTTCGCAAAGCCAAAGACGATGATGTTCAAGCACATATTGCAGTGCATGAATGCGGACACGCTATTTTGGCAGCTTTGACCCTACGAATTGTACCTGATTTGGTAGTCACCCGAACGGTTGACAATGAATCGGCTGGTTTTTGTAAAATCAATTTTCCCGAACACATCCAAACCCGTGAATTAATCGAAAAAAGTATCACCATTACTTTGGGCGGTTATGTGGCGGAAAAACTCATTTTTGGCTTAGACCATACTTCAACGGGTGTTCGACAGGATATTATTCAAGCAACGACTTCTGCAAACAATGCCATCAAGTCTTATGCAATGGGTAAGGATCCCATCAAAATAGCGGTGAAAGAAGCTGAGTTCAACGACTATTTCTTTCACAAAGATGAGCATGAAAATGAGGCTTTGGAATTGATCAAACGGTGTGAACTACTCGCCGAAAAATTGTTGGAAGAGAACCGACATCTATTGCTGCAAATGGCAAATCACTTGACTTCAAACTCTCGCATGACCAAAGAGGAGATTGAAGAGTATGTGAAAAAATACAGTACCGAAGAATGGGTGAGAACCGAAGGCTTCAAGAAACCAAATGAATACTTCAATTTCAAGAGTATCATTCAAGAGGAATTGAAGAAGGGAGTGCAGTAATTGGTGGATTGGTGACTGGTAATTGGTTTTTTCCTGAAAGGGCTAAGTGATTTGAATATCATTTAGCCCTTTTTTTAGACAAGAATATGTATTTCGTAGGAATATTCTTGTGGTTAGGCGGAATGATTTGCCTACTTAAACGATGCAGTTTCTTTCCATTTAACAGTTCTTGTTCAAAAAATAAAACCATTATACACAATGATTATCAGCTTTGACATTGACAACACCCTCATTGCCTACTCCAATGAATTTGAAGGAGAGGATCAATCCTTCCTTGCCAAACTTTTAGGTGCAGAAAAACTGCGAAAAGGCACAAAAGACCTATTTCGATATCTTGAAAAAGAAGGGCATGAGATTTGGATTTACACCACTTCCTACCGCAGTATCTTTTCCCTCCGAAAGACTTTCCAACTGCAAGGCTTGTATCCAAAAAGATACATCAACGAAATGATGAATCGAAAAACCTTGGATGCACAAAACTGCAAAGCCTCTAAAAATCCAAAATTGTTTGGAATAGATTTACACATTGACGATTCTGAAGGTGTGGGGATTGAAGGGAAACGATATGGTTTTGAAGTGTTGGTGATTCGTCCTGACAATGTGGATTGGGTGGAGCTTACAAGAATGCGTGTTTCGTAGGAATTTTGCACAGGAATTATATGTTTCGTAGGAATTTTCTTTGGGATTGTGCTTAACAAGAATGTGTGTTTCGTAGGAATATTGCACAAAAATATAGGCTTCCTCATCTTTAGTCTTTTGTCTAAAATCTTATGTCTTGGTACTTAAAGCAAAAATCCCCCAAACCGTATATACAGTCTGAGGGAATCGTGCTCTCAAAAAATCAATGAGATAGTCTTTAGTTTAGCTTCTCGGAAAGAAAGCATAAAGTGTCTTTTGTTGTTTCAGGCTATCGACAAACCTCCACAAAACCATTGTGGGTCACAGGTCGATCGTTGGCTGAGTACTGCAAGATGTAGAAATAAGTACCATCGGGAACATCATTTCCATTGTTTTGCCAAGTACCATCCCATGCCACAGAGTTGTCGTAACCGTCAATTCTGTATACTTCGTCACCCCAACGATTGAAGATAACCAACTCGCCAATGGCATCAAAACACTCTTCCAAATTGTCCGCATTTTGAATCAAGAACAAGTCGTTTATGTTGTCACCATTTGGAGAGAAAGCATTCGCAAATTCAGGCTCACAAGGATTGTTTTCAGCATCAATTGTGACGATGACCAAAGCCGTGTCACAAATAGCCGTATCAGGGAAAGTGTAGCAAAGTACGTATTGGAAACTGTCTATTGCTGCAAAATCCGTATCAGGAGTGTAGGTAATGGTTGTGTCTCCCAAAATGTCACCATTCACCAGTACCGTACCATTTGAAGGCCCTTCAAGGATGGTCAAAACAATCACTCCACTGTCATCTGTTGGGTAGGCATCATTGCCAAGAACAGGAATGTCGATAGGAGTGTTGATGTCCGTTGTTGTTTCATCATCTTCTGCAATGACCACAATGCCATCCAAAGGAATTACATTGATATTGACCGTAACGATTTCGCAATCTTCTCCATTACAAACCTCCAAGATGAGTTGATCTACACCTGTGAAATCTGTTTCGGGAGCATAAGCGAAGCAAGTATTGTCAATGTCACTTGGGCTTGCTGTACCATTTGAAGGAAGCGTTGTGATGCTGATGCTTTCAGGATCAAAATCCAGTGTCAAGATATTTGAAGCAATCAAACTATCCAAGCATAAGGTATTGTCACTGTTTTCAGTAACCGTAATATCAATGATATTGTCTACTACTTCGTCCATGATGTGAACCGTCACATAAGCTGTGTCACACAATACAGGTGTACCATCGTCACAAATCACGTAGCTGAAAAAGTCATCGCCTACATAAGATTCCTCAGGCGTGAAGACTACTTCACCATCTACCAATTCGGCAGTACCATGTCCAGGAACAGAAATAAACGTAACTACCAAGTTGTCACCATCAGGATCACTATCATTGCCCAAAATCGGAATGTTGATAGGTGTATCTGGAGGTGTAGTCACTTCGTCATCTACTGCTACAGGAGGATTGTTGGGAAGTTCGTCAGAACCAACATTAATGACCACCGTTGCCGTATCACAAAGAACAGGCGTACCATTGTCACAAATCGTGTAGGTGAAACTGTCAATGCCGATAAAGTCAGGACTTGGAGTGTACGTAAACACACCATTGTCGTCAAAAAGGGCAGTGCCATTTAGAGGAGGATCGAAAGCGGTAATCACAATCGTATCTCCACCATAAGGATCAAAATCGTTCACCAAAACTGGAATTTCAACGGGAGTATTTTCGGGAGTTGTCGCCACGTCATTGACGGCAACAGGTGGAACATTCGTTATTGAGTCAGGTAATACAATCACTGTCACCAAAGTAGTGTCGCATTGACCCGTATTGTTGCAGGCTTCGTAGATGAAGTAATCCGTACCTACAAAACCTTCATCAGGAGTATAAGTGACAGTTGTACCGTCCGTTGTAACTGTACCATTTTCTGGGTCAATTACAATTTCATTGACCGTCAAATCGTCTCCTTCATCATTGTCCAAAACTGGAATCTCAATAGGCGTATCCATTCCTGTTTGAGAAATATCTGGATTCGCTACCACTGGATCACCTTCTTGTGGCAAAATCGTAATCACTACCGCAGCTGTATCACAAAGAGGAGGCATCGTAGCATC
The DNA here is from genome assembly GCA_045105835.1 of Chitinophagales bacterium. Classification (GTDB taxonomy): domain Bacteria; phylum Bacteroidota; class Bacteroidia; order Chitinophagales; family UBA2359; genus JAUHXA01. The sequence goes on along the minus strand of JBGCDY010000141.1, from coordinate 443 downwards.
GTCACAAGCGATGTACATAAAGTAGTCCGTACCTACAAAATCCGCATTTGGAATATAAGTGAATGTACCATCTTCCTCTTGTATCAACATACCATTTGCAGGGTCGGTGATAGGAGTAGCGGTCAAAATGTCGCCATCAGGATCACTGTCATTTTCCAATACATCAAAGCCAATAGCCTCACCTTGTGGAGTGGTATATCCATCATCCACTGCAATAGGCATTTGATTCAAACAATCTACATCGCCTACTGCAACTGCTACTTCGGCAGTATCACATAATTCATTAGAATCACAAACAATGTAAGAGAACACTACACATCCTTCAAAGCCATCTTCAGGCGTAACCGTAATGGTTGTATTGTCGTCCGTCACTTCCAATATCACTCCTGCTGGAATATCCAATAGGTCGGTTATCGTCTATGGGTCGCCATCAGGATCTGTAT
>JBGCDY010000140.1:0-8140 GCA_045105835.1 Chitinophagales bacterium | reverse complement strand
TACCACATGTCCATATTCATCTGATTCCGAGATATGAGGGGGATGGGGTTGAGGATTTTGTAAAAATTTAATCCAATCAAACCCTCTTCCTCCAAAACAAAAAAAGCCAGAGGCTTTCACTAAACCTCTGGCTTTTTCTGTTGATTGTCAAATCAACTCACTATTCACAATCCACATTCTGAAAACTACTACTCCAACAATACCAAGAGTCATCAGAGAAGAAATTCGCATTTCGGATGCGCCCTTCTTTGGTGTTGCGATTCCATTCGATATCTACTTGAAAGTTGTCATCCGTGTGGTAAATGGTGTAGAAGGCATCGTAAGCAGCATTGTTTTCGGTGATGCCATATTCGATAAATCCGCCATTGTCCTTGTGTCCAGGAATGATATTGGTATAAGAAATTTGGGTTGTTCCCGCATTGTTCACCTCCCAATCTATCTGCAACAAAGGTGTAGAATTGTTGGGCGAAGTATTGAGCAACCATTGTCCAGACTGGTTTCCGATGGCAGAAGTACCTGTAAACCATAAGAAATCACTGTAGGCATTGTCTTTGGAAATATACATTTCCCACTGCACGTTTTGCCCTACGACTGTGCCTTCTAATCGGGCATTGTGTCCAATCAAACCAACATTGAAGTCTTTGTCCCACATCCAAGTTCCCTCCACAAAATTGGGAGATTCATTGGTGATTGCGGAGAATGCCGAAACGGGTATCGCCAAATTGAGGGTCAAAATGACATTCCAAACACCTATCTGCAAGGCTGCCGCATTGTGGTTTCCTTTGGTCGAAGAAGCCGTTTTGCCGCCTGTGATGGAGTCGTCAAATTCCATGACCATTGTTGTCATTGCAGGTACATCGGGTTGGATTCCGTTGTTCTCTTTCGTACAAGCACTCATTGCAGCAAACAATAGAAGGATGGAGAGTAGAGGAAGGGTTTTGTTTTTTAGAGAATAGAAAAAATTCATGGCATTGTTTTTTTATGGTTAAAGAAAAAACATAAGCAGATTAGACTTCGTTTTTTTGAAGGGGTTTAAAACTGGTGAGGCGCAAGATTTCAGGTCTAAGTACACTGTCGGTTTTGAGATTACACCTTTTCGTTTCACTGCAAGATGTCACCTCAAAGCCTTAATTTATTTCTGTAGCATTCCTGCCAAATAAAATTTTGCAGTGAACCTAAAATAACAAAGCCTGCAAAAAATGTTTTTGCAGGCTTCGTAAAAAATTCAAAGTCAAATGGTTTTCATTTTCATTTCAATTTTCATTCCTTGAATTAGTATTTCACCATTTTGCGAATCAATTCATTTCCTTCCACTTTGAGCTTCAAGAAATAAATCCCCGAAGGCGCGTCTTCAATTTGGAATTCAACTTGGTTTTTACCACTTGTAAGGTTCACCGTTCTGCTCTGCAAAACCTGTCCCAAGGTATTGTAAATCTCCAAGTCGGCGGTCAAAGATTTCACTGCCTCCACGCTCACTGCAAAATTGCCATAGTGCGGATTCGGAACAATTTGAGCATCAAAACCAAATTCCTCCAATGGATTGATATCTGTGACACCATCTACTGAGATATTATCGATGTATAGGTTGTTGCCACGACGATGTACATTCACAAAACGCACCAATACTTTTTGCCCTTCAAAAATAGACAGGTCAATCGTTTCGGTACGCCATTGGTCTTCCGTTGGGGTGAAAGCTCCCGTTTGATTGGGAACGGTATTGAGGTCGCCTCGGTCTTCGTCATAGACGGTAATGCTTTGGTTGCTTCCACACCCTTGCACTTCGACAATTAAGCGATTGAACTGATTGTTGCTCTTACCCGTACTCGCTACATCAAAGTTCAAAATCGCACCAACAGTAGTCGTCAAGTCGAACTCCATCACCATATTGTCTCTGGTATTAAAAGAGCCACTTAAATCGTTTTCGATCCACATAGCTCCACTATGTCCTGCCAACCCAAGTCGATGCGCCCATAGTAGTCCATCATCTTGTGGGTTTTCGATATTTACCAGCTCTTCGTTAAAGCCCTGATTGAAGTCTTCATTGATAGGATAAAAATAAGTACCTGCAATGGAAGCTGGAATATCAATCAATTCTGCATCAATACATCCCAAATCATCAGTGACAATCAATACATAAGTACCTGCACTTGCATTTTGAAGAGAAGGAGTAGTCACTCCATTTCCCCAATCAAAATAAACATTTCCAGTACCTCCTGTAATGCCTATTTCGATGCCACCATCTGCTGAGTCACTACAAGAAGCAGGAGTCACTTCAATGTCTTCAATGCCCAATGCTGAGCTAATGACCGCTTCCACTGTTCTTCGACAGAATGTGGCATCTGTGACCAATGCACGGTAAGTACCTCCATCCAAAAACTCTAATTTATCGACTGTTTTGCCATCTTCCCATACGATGGAATAAGGTGGTACTCCGCCCGAAATCACCAATTCTACGCTACCATTACTACCTGATTGACAGGCAATATCTTCAATGATTGTCTCGACTTCAAAAGAGACCCCACTATAATTGATCATTTCTGTTTCCCAAAGTCCACGTCCATAAGTCGCTGCTCGGAGTTTTCCATCACAAGGCAACAATTCCAATTCGGTTACCCTTACATTTGGAAAATTTTCCATTAAGGGTTCCCAATCTTCCATCGTATTGTCTTTGTAGTACACGCCTACTGTCATACCTACATACATGGTTTCTTCGTTTCCACCTTGATAAGCAACGGTCAATGCGGGAATTTCGGGAAGCGTTCCTGACACGTCTACCCAAGTATCTCCTGCATCTTCTGATAGATACACTCCTCTACCTTGTGCAGTCCACAAAGTTTCGGGCTTAGAGGGGTGAATAGCCAAACCTGACAAAAATCCTCGGCTACTTACTCCAACAGTTTTCCAGTTTTCGCCACCATCTTTGGTAATGAACAATCTACTACCATCACTCACATAAATATAGTTGTCTCCATCAGAAGGAGCCGCTGCTATAAATTCTAATGTACCACCAGAGGTCAATTCTCCTGAAATATTTGTCCAGGCATTTCCTCGATTTGTAGTCTTCCACACGCTTTGAAAACCTGCATAAAAAACTTCTGGATTGGTAGGGTGTTGAATATAAGGCGTTGTCCAGTTACCATTTTCGCCTGTAATGCTCGGATTGATAAAGTTACCATCCTGTCCATTTGCAGATCTTCTGACGACTCCATTTTGATAAGAGTAGGTTCGCCAGTTTTCATCGGTGTAATCCACGATACACTCCATACCGTCTCCTCCTGCAAAATCTCGCCAATCATTGCCGTCATATATCATGGTTCCGTTGTCTTGTGAACCTGCCAAAATCAAATTGGTATTGGTCGTCGAACCTCCCATTCGGTAGTATTCAGTGATTCCCAAACCATCACTGATTCGCTGAAAGCTATTGCCAGAATTGGCAGAACGATACAAACCTCCGTCGGAAGCTACATACAACTCTTGTGTTTCTGGGTGAAATTCGATGTCGTGAATGTCCACGTGTACCCAATCTCCTCCCGAAAAGTTGATATTTTGCCAGCTCGATCCGCCATTGTTAGAGCGCAGCAATTCCACTTCTCCCAAAAATACTTGATTCGGGTTGGTAGGTGAAACATTCAATGCCAAATCGTACCAACTTTGTCCTGAAAAAATATCTGCGTCTTCTTGCCCTCTCAACTCAAAACTCAATCCACCATTGGTAGAACGATACAATCCTCTGAACATATAACTTAATTCAGGTTCAAATTGATTGCGATTTCGACTCACAACAATATATACATAATCGGGATTCGCAGGAGTCACTGCAATCATTTTTCGACCGAGTCCACCAGTAGGTAAACCGTCCAAAACATGCGTCCAAATCACACCTCCATCTACCGAACGTAGGAAACCCAAGCCTCCATTTCCGCAAGCATAAACAGTATTTGTATCACCAGGTTTGAACAAAATATCTTCAATCGTACCAGCATATACTTGTTCCCAATTTTCTCCAGCATCTTCGGTTCGGTACAAACCAAAAGAAGTAGCTGCCATGATGATATTGGTGTTGTCAGGGTTGATGAGTAACTCATTGATGAACTGACCATCTCCCGTAGTAGGCAGAATCACTTCCCAGTCCGCTCCTCCATTTATCGTTTTCACAATACCAAAAGAAGGAGAAGTAGCACCATTGCCATCACCATCACCTGTTGCCATGTACATAATGTCTGAATCAGTAGGGTCTATCGCCAAATCTGAAACACCTAAACTTGGTAGGTCATCTGTCGTTGGATTCCAACTACTTCCATTGTCTCTTGACCTCCACAATCCGCCACTTGACGAACCTCCAAACATGATACTGTTATTGTTGGGATGAAAGGAGATACTGTTGAGTCGCCCAATCCCAGTTTCGGTAGGTAAGACAGGTCCAAAGTGTGTCCAAGGAGCCAATTGTTTTTTGGAAGGATGTGCTTTTTGGTATTTCACGATTTCTTGGGCTTCATGGCTTCGGTGAACATAGCCTTTGAAATCAGTATAAGGCATCACCAATTTTTTCCATCGGTAAAACTGTTTGAAGCTTTTGCCTTTTTGGTATTTTCTATCACCCCAATAATCATTGAATGCCGCCTCTACTTCGAATACATTTGCGTTGGGTTCGGACATCATTTCTACCCAGTCACTGTTTTTTTCCTGTGCAGAAATACTTGCAGAACAAGCAAATAGTAAGATTAAAATGAACAAGTTTCTCATAGAAAATATTTTGGATTAATTATAATATTTGTTTTGGCGGGAAAGTAAAAAAAAAATCTATTTCAAAAAGTCTTTTCCCTATCAACTGCCTCTGATTAAAACACAATCGTCAGCTATTGGACAGAGCCTTATGTACTTCAATTGAATTGCTAAAACGTTGAATGCTTAATACATGAAGTTCTTTAGATTGTTCATTAAATTATTAAAAAACAAAATATTTTATAAAACCAAGTTTTTATTTGCAAGATAGACGACAAAAAATCATCGAAACAGTATGTTAAAAAAAAATTACTGGAAATGTGACCTTGAATCTGAATAATAGTCTTAAATTTGAGTTGAGTGTAGTGATTTAAAGATTTTTGAGGGTAGGACATTAGTTGCAAAACTTGTCCTGCCTTTTTTTATGCCCATTTGTCAAGGATTTGCAGTGTTTTTACAGCAACAAAAAAACAATTCAAATTTCACAAATAAAAGAAACCCCAATTAAAATACCTTACTTTAATTGGGGTTTCTCTTTTACTCAAAGTATTTTATTTTGCAGTACTCAAAGCACTAAAAATATCTTCTCCGCCTGTTATTTCAGCCAAAGTAGCAGTGCCTTTCACATTGCTTACCATTATTTCCATTGGTCCTAATTGGTGTTTCCCTGCAATTTTTGCTCCTGTTGCAGTTGTTTGCCAATCCTCCCATGTCGCCTCAACCCCTCCAAGAGGAATGATTTTCACCCACATTTGGTAGCTTTTGGGCAGTCCGTTTTCATCCAATTTCCATAGATAAGAATCCCCTGGCGTGACTCCACCTGAGGCGTAAGTAATCAGTAATCCATCCGAACCATCTTCCAATTTGACAATACTGCGGGTTGTTCCGTTGTCAAATACCTTTGCAGGTGCATTGAGCCAAAATGAGTCATTTGCCCAATAACCCCACGCAGTTTTCACCATCGCATCATTTTCGGCTTTGTCTGCAAGGGCAGTTCCATTTTTGTAAGCAATTCCACTCACATCTTTTAGATCAATCAACACTTTGTAGTCTTCCCAAGTGACCTGTGTGAGGTGTCGGGTTTTGTCCCATACAAAATCATGTCGTCCTGCAAAATTCCAAGTAATCGCACCTGTAGTATCCCATGCAGTCTTGTTGATGGCGGTCAGTACTTTTTGTGCCAATTCGTCTGCCTCTGAACCTGCTTTTCCGTCAGGTAAAGATTCATTCTTGATCAAAAAAAGCAGTCCTATTGCAGCTATGATTATAGCCAAAAAAATGCCGATTCTTTTGAGCCATTTGTATTTTTTAGTGGAAGCCATATTGTATTTCTTTAAAGTTTGATTCTTTCAAATGGTAAAATAAGTAAAAAACCCTAACTTTGATAAAAAAATACGGACATGATATTTTTAGACTTTGAAGCTCCCATTGCTAGCCTATACGAAAGACTGCAAAAGGTGAAAGAGATTGCAAGTACTGAAAATGTAAACTTGGACAGCGCTATCAATGATTTAGAGAAAAAAATTGAGGCTGCTAAACACAAGGTTTACAAAAACTTGACTCGATGGCAAAAGGTTCAGCTTTCCCGACACCCCCATCGCCCTTATACACTTTTCTACCTCGAAAATATGTGCGAAAATTTTACGGAATTGCACGGCGACAGGTTGTTTGGTGACGACAAAGCAATCGTAGGTGGTTTTGGAAATTTGGACGGTCAGACGGTGATGTTTATTGGTCATCAGAAGGGAAAGGATACCACAAGTCGTCAATACCGCAATTTTGGTATGGCAAACCCTGAGGGATACCGCAAGGCATTGCGATTGATGAAAATGGCAGAAAAATTCGGCAAACCCATTGTTTGTTTTATGGATACGCCTGGTGCTTACCCTGGTATTGAAGCCGAAGAGCGTGGACAAGCAGAAGCAATTGCTCGAAATATGTATGAGATGGCACAGTTGAAAGTGCCGATTATTTGCATTGTGATTGGTGAAGGTGCTTCAGGTGGTGCGATTGGTATTGGGCTGGGTGACAGAATAGCCATGCTCGAAAACACTTGGTACTCTGTTATTTCTCCTGAGTCTTGCTCTTCTATTTTGTGGCGAAGTTGGGACCACAAAGAAAAGGCTGCTGAACAATTGAAGCCAACGGCTACGGATATGAAGGAATTGGGCTTGATAGACGAAATCATTCCTGAGCCTTTGGGTGGCGCACACAATGACCCTATCGTGACAGTAAAAACGGTAAAAAGCTATATCAAACAACAATTGGCCTATTTGATGCCCATCGAACCCAAAGTGCTTGTCAAAAAACGCATTCGTAAATTTGGAGCAATGGGAAAGGTGGAAATCGTTAATTGAACTAGTAGCTTATAAGGTTTGAATAAAGGACTTTTGGTTTTTGTTTTAAGACTCTTAAAAGAAAAGAACATTAACTGCCTTCAATGGTGAAAATCAAAAGTCCTTGCCTCAAATGTGGAAGTAATTTTCCAATCATTCCTAACACAATCATCCCCCGATTTCATGCTAAACAGACTGCAACAATTCTTCTACTCACATCACCTCAAGAGCCGCTTGAAGCGTCATGGGGTAAGGCATCAAGTTGTCAATTTTCAAAGGGCGCAGTACGTCGGTATTGTATTTGATGGAACAGATGAGCAGAATGTTGTGACTGTACACAACTATGTTCACAAGTTGAAAAAACGTGGATTGAAGGTGAGTATGTTGGGTTTTGTGGATGCGTCGAAAATGACTGAGAACATGAGTTATATGGCTTTTTCACGCAAAGAAATCAATTGGTTCCAAAAGCCCAAACACCACAAACCTGTCGAATTTACAGGCAAAGAGTTTGACATTCTCATCAATGCACATACCCAAGAATCCACTCCACTTGAGTACATCGCCACTTTTTCAAATGCAAAATTCAGGGTTGGTCCTTATTTGGAGGACGACAAAGCCCATTGTTTCGACTTTATGATTCGCACCAAAAGCGATGATTTAGAAGATTTTTTAGAAGAAGTAGATCACTATTTAGAAATCCTTGACCGTATATGACCTCTCAGTTTAAAGGCGTTGGAGTTGCCTTAGTTACTCCTTTCCACACAGATGGAAGTATTGATTTTGCTGCATATCAGCGATTAATTGACCACGTTATTGAAGGTGGTGTAGACTACGTAGTCGCTCTTGGCACTACAGGCGAATCGCCCACTTTGTCTATCAAAGAGAAATATGAAGTACTGGATAAAACCGTTGAATTTGTGCAAAAACGGGTGCCTATTGTGGGTGGTTTTGGCGGAAACAATACGCTTGATGTATTGAAGTCCATCAAGGGCTATCACTTCAATGGTGTTGACGCAATTCTTTCGGTGAGTCCTGCTTATAGCAAACCAACTCAAGAAGGCATTTATCAGCACTACAAAGCG
>JBGCDY010000139.1:0-12907 GCA_045105835.1 Chitinophagales bacterium | reverse complement strand
GTTGGAGACTCTGCTTCAAACGTCATGGCGGGACATGAGACGACCTTACCTATTACGCTCGACCAAATGATCTACCATGCATCTTCGGTAGTAAAAGCGGTCAAAAGAGCTTTGGTGGTGGTAGATTTACCTTTTGGTTCTTATCAAGGGGACTCTAAACAAGCCCTCAATTCAGCAGTACGGATTATGAAAGAATCTGGGGGCCATTCTATCAAAATGGAAGGTGGCAAAGAAATTAAAGATTCTATCGAACGTGTTTTATCCGCAGGCGTACCTGTCATGGGGCACCTGGGATTGACCCCACAATCTATCTACAAGTTTGGAACTTATGCCGTAAGAGCTAAAAAACAAGACGAAGCAGAAAAGTTATTGAAGGATGCAAAAATGCTTGAGAAAACAGGCTGTTTTGGTATTGTACTAGAGAAAATACCTGCTGAATTGGGTAAAAAGGTTGCCGAATCTGTTTCTATTCCTGTGATTGGTATTGGAGGGGGGGCACATGTCGATGGTCAGGTATTGGTTCTACACGATATGCTGGGTATAACCGTAGATTTCTCACCCCGTTTTTTGCGTCGTTACCTCAATCTTTTTGAAGATATCAAAGGAGCTGTTGAGCATTACATTGAAGATGTAAAATCAGGCGACTTTCCTAACGAGAAAGAGCAATATTAGTTTGCTAGTTATTGGTGATTGGTAATCGGATATTAGTAACCAGTTACAAAATAATTGATGTAATGATTTGATCATCAAAGTTTTTTTAAAAAAATAGGTGTCAATTTTTATAGCTTGAAGTGCTAATCACCAATAACCAACAACAAATCACAACTTCCTTTTTTGACTTCTGACAACAAAGTGACTGAAATACTGTCTTTTCATAACCAACCATTAACCACCCTTGTTACGTTAACCAACAGCAGAACCGCACAAAATTCCATATTGTATGAAAAACAAGTATTCCTCCACATACCTACTTCAAATCGTTTTTTTGTTTGTATTTCTATCACTTCAATACCTACAAGCACAAGACGATAGAGCTTTGGGAACCTGGCGCTCCTACCTATCTTACGAGAGTGGTCAAACAATGCTCATTGCAGAAGACAAGGTATATGTCGGCACAGAAACGTCTCTTTACTACTTAGATCTAAGCGACAATTCCATCAATACACTATCTCCCGTAGATGGGCTAAGTGACTTAAACATCAATAGTTTGGGTTACCATGCTCCAAGTCAAAACCTAATCGTTGCGTATGAAAATGCCAATGTAGACCTCTTATCCAACGAGGGGAAAATAGTGAATATATCAGATGTAAATCGTGCCAATATCCTAAATGGAAAAACCATAAATCACGTATCGGTGGATGGAGATTTCGCGTATTTATCTTGTGGTTTTGGTATTGTTTACCTTGATATTTTAAAAGCAGAAATCAAGGACACCTACATCATTGGTTCTGATGGTTCACAAATCGAAGTCTATCAAGTCGCAACAGGAAATGACTTCATTATGGCTGCAACGGAACAAGGGCTTTACAAAGCCTCTCTTAATAGTGGCAGTTTGACCAACTTCAACAATTGGAAATTGGAAAACGAAGGTGCGTGGGCAGTAGGATCGGCTGCAACAGCAGTTGCCTACCGAAACAATAAGTTTTATACCGTAGTAGATGGTGCGCTTTTTAGGTATGAAGACAATGATTGGATGCCACAATACTATAACGAACAGTATGTACCTCAATCAATGGAAGTCAGCCAAGGAAAACTGGTCATAACTGCACAATCCCCAGGAAGCTTCGGCAGGATCCTTCTTTTTGATGAAAACGAGACACTTCAATCAATTGGCAACTATGGAGGTGCTGTTCGAAATATTCAGCAATCTGCTCTTGGGAGCGATGGCAGTATTTGGAGCATTGACTTTTGGTTTGGTTTGCACCACATTCGCCCTGAACTTCCAGACAACAATGTACAAACCGTTTTCCCAGAAGGCCCTTTTTCTAGCGCTGTTTTTGGACTCGAAATTGTCAATGACGAACTTTTTGTTTTGCCTGGTGGAGCAACACAGGCTTGGGTACCTCGTTATCTAAAGTTGGGTTTTTATCACCGTAGTGATGTAGGCGAATGGACTCGCTTTAGCAATTCCTCCAGCCCTTCGATTGATGTATCAACGATGATAGATTTCATTTCTGCAAAAAAACACCCTTCACTACCCAAAGTTTACCTTGCTTCTTTTGGAGGGGGCTTGGTGGAATACGATTACGAAAACTTCACTATCTACGATGAGACCAACAGCAGCATACAGTTCATGCTACCCGATGTTAGCAGTGCTCGATACAGAATCAGTGATATAGACTTTGACAGTCAGCAGAATATGTGGATCAGCAATTTTGGTGCGCCTAAACCCATTTCAGTACAAACCCCTGCGGGTGACTGGTACTCTTTCGCCCCTACCAATGGGATAGACTTAGGGCCTCAAAGGGAAATGATCAAAATGAACATTGATGGTTATGACCAAAAGTGGATGGCAATGAAAGGACGAGGTGTCTTGGTTTTCAATCATGGCCCAGATTTGGCAGATCCAGCAGATGACTTTTATTTGCATTTATTGGAGAGCAATGGAGGGATTCTAAGCAATACAATTTTTGCAGTCGAAAAAGATTTGGATGGGTGGATTTGGGTAGGAACCGACAAGGGAGCAGCTTATTTTACCTGCGATCCATTTAGCATACAAGAAGGAAATTGTCAATCGGTACAGCCGATTTTGGAAGTAGATGGTTTTGGGGCTTTGCTTTTGGGAACTGAAAATGTGCGTGCCATTGCAGTAGATGGAGCAAATCGAAAGTGGTTCGGTACTGAAAATGGTGTCTTCCTGATGTCGGAAGATGGCACAGAACAAATTTTGCGTTTCACGACTGACAACAGTCCTTTGCTCTCTAATTCGATTACTTCCATTGCCATCAATGACAACAATGGAGAAGTGTTTTTTGGCACCAATGAGGGCATTATTTCCTACAAAGGGGATGCCATTCCAGGCAAAGCTACCCATGATGAAGTTGTGGCTTACCCCAACCCTGTCCGCCCTGAATACGAGGGCCCAATTGCCATTCGAGGATTGGCAGAAAATGCAGTCGTCAAGATCACTGATGTTGGCGGAAATTTGATGTATGAAACTCGGGCATTGGGCAGTCAAGCCGTTTGGGATGGAAGAGATTATACAGGTAGAAAAGCTGCAACGGGAGTTTATTTGATTTTTAGCAGTAGTGAGGATGGAACAGATACCAATGTGGCTAAGTTGTTAATTGTGAACTAACTGAATCCAGTATTGAAGATTTTACCTCTACTTCAAATCCACAATCACCAGTTTACTCAACAATAAATTGGCGATTGTGGATTTCACCTTCTTTCGTCAAGGTAAAGAAATAAATTCCTGTGGGTAAATGCGAGATATTTATCTTCAATTCTTCCCCTTCAATAGCCACTTTTTTGTACACCGACTGTTGTTGGTTGTTTAAAATTTCAGCCACATACCCTTCCATTGAAGCTGCAAATTGAACATTGATGTGATTGTTTGCAGGGTTTGGAAAAAGATAGAAATCAATATTGGGTTCACTCCCCAAATTTTCTTCAATAGTCGTAGAAATCGGATTCAAAACAATCTGTCGGATTGCGTGGTTGTTGTGATCCACCACCAAAATAGAATCCGCTGTCACATTCGCAACAATACCTCTCGGATAGTTCAGTTCTGCAATAGAATCCGCCCCGTCAACATAACCCGCCGTTCCTGTCCCAGCAACGGTACTCACCATACCTGAAGAAAAATCTAACCGTCGAACTCGGTTATTGAAGGTGTCTCCAATAATCAAATGACCACTTGCAGACCAATAAACATCTGTGGGCGTATTCAATACAGCAGTCATTGTTGTTCCATCCAAAAAACCTCCATTGTTAGGGCCAATTGCCCCATCTCCCACTATGGTAGTCACATTTCTACTGGTATCTATTTTTCGGATACGATGATTGAATGGATCTGCCACATATAGGTTTCCGTCCTCATCAACGCTCAAACCAGAAGGAGTGTAAAACCTCGCAGCCACACCTTTTCCATCCTTCCAATCTCCTGCACTTCCCACACCCGTAAAAAAACCTCCACCTGCATGTGTCGTCACCTCATTTGTCGCAAGGTCAATTTTTCGGATTCGATGGTTCCAGCTATCTGCCACATATAGATTGCCATCTTTGTCGATGACAATACCTCTTGGATAGTTAAACTTCGCTACCTCTCCTTCTCCATTCAAAAAACCATCTTCTCCTGAGCCTGCAACAGTACTTACAGAACCGTCAGTGCTGACCTTTCGAATTCGATGGTTCAAAAAATCCGAAACATACAAATTTCCTTCCTCATCCACACAGATATTGATAGGCTGATTGAAGCGTGCAAAGGCTGCAATACCATCTTGATATCCCTCCGCACCTCCGACATAGGTACTCACTTCTCCCTCAGGATTGATTTTTCTGATACAATGATTTTCTGCATCTGCGACGTATAGATTTCCATCTTTGTCTTTGCAGATTCCAAAAGGTCCACTAAACTTTGCGTTCTCTATACTTCCATTCACCAATCCAGCCTCCCCATTCCCTGCAAAAGTAGATACCACATTTTGGCAATCAACCGAAAGTGAGGAATAGAGACATAAAACGAGCAGGAAAAAAAATTGCTTAATTTTGTGGTGCATAATCAGAATCATTTAAGAGCATATCAATATTGAAGCTGAATTTGAGATTCCATATAACGGATACTTACCTCACCAAAATCACTGTCCCTTTTCGCTCCAATACAAAACCCAGTTCGGTTTTCATACGAATGTAATAAGCATACGCCCCTTGAGGAGCCAATTTACCATTGTGAAAACCATCCCATCCATCTTCAGGGTCGCTTGTCTGAAAAATATGCTCTCCCCAACGGTTGAAAACAACCATTTGGTAATCATTGGGATTGGGATTCCTCAAAATAGGTTTGAAGACAGTATTCACCCCATTTGGAGCAAAGGCATTTGGTACAAACATACGAGGAGACTGAGAAACACAAACTTCATTCGATTGGCTTCTTTCACTTGTTGTTGTTCCATCATTGCAGGTCACACTGTAGTCGGCTTCAATGTAGTAGCAATAAGTCACCTCTCGGTTATCTACCTCGTCCACAAAACTGAGTGTGTTTTCATCTAAAGTTTCGACAACACTAAAGTTTTTGAAAATGTCATCCTCACTTCGATAAATGGTGTATCCACTTATGGTCGAATTTTCGCCCATACTAAAGGCATTCCATTCCAGCAAATTCGTTGCATCCAATTGATTCCGAGCCCTCAAAAACATGGTATTACCCACACTTGATTCGACTCGACGATTACATTCGTCCACATGAACAATTTGATAAAAATAAGGTCCTTCATTGATGTCAATCAAATTGTCTCTTGTTGCGCTAAAACTTGGTGCATCTTCGGGTAAATGTCCCAAATTTTGGAGGTTTTCGGCATTGCTTCCTCGATGAATCTCTAAGAAAGTGATGTCCGAAGTTTCATCTACATTCCAGCGAATGTCTATGTCACTATTGAGGGTGTCAATGGTCAGAAAGTTCAAACAAATATCCGTAGGAGGATTGCTTGCAGCACGACTGATACAGACTTCATTTGATTCCGAACTGGCACCTGTCGTATTATTGGCAACGATTTGAAAGCATCTATTGGCAACTGTTGGCAAAATTGAATAACTCAAATTGGTTAGAGGAGCATCTACAATCGTTGTATCTACTTCGGTATAAATAGTATAAGTCGTTACGCTATCTATCAAAATTCCATCTACTACTCGATTCCATCCAATATAAGGAGTCCAAGAAAGTGTCACTAAATCATTGCATTCATCCACTTCTGCATTCACAAAAACGGTATAATGCGGATCAGACAAATCTCCTGGATTTGTGGACAAACTGCAACTAAAGGCACTCAATTTGTAGCCAATTGAAGCCAATCGGGCATCCACACTGGCATCAGTGATGTAGAGTGTATCATTGACATTCGTAAAAGGAGGTACATCATCAATTGGACTAAAAGAGCCACCACCTTCAGATTTGACGAGAAAATAACCTGATACATCAGAGTCTGGACTCGGCAAAAAAGCGATTTCGACACTTCCATCATCCAAAACGGTTGTTTTCACGATTTCGGGAGGTGCAGGACGACGATTTCTGACTGTATCCGAAGGCAAAGATTCTTGTCCACCACAACGAATCGTCATGTAGTAATAAAAAACCACATCATTGGTTTCGTCCTCATAAGGAGGTGGGCTTGGAATCGCATCCAATTCTACAAAAGGGCCTTCTGGATTCTCTGACCGATAAATCACATAATTTTCGAAGCTTCCCGCACCATTGCAGTCCACTCCCGACTGATAAATCCACTGAATACTGGATATAGAATTGCTAAAACTGACACAATCTATTTGAGGCGGATTGGGTTGTGCCTCAATCGTATTGGCAGTTAGCAAAACCAAAAGTAGCAAAACGAATGTACGTACTCTGAAAATTTGTTCGATAATCATAAATAAGATACTTGCGTTGTTGTTCTGAATCAATTATATAGATTTCTGTATTAACACACTGTAATGAAAAAATAATGCCCCTTCAAAATTAACTTAGCATCCCCTACTCTCTTCAAAAGAGATATCGAAAAACCCTTCTATTTCCCAACAATCACTTGGGTAAGGTCTTCTTGGTCAAAATATTTCTGCGCCAATACTTGTATATCACTTGGTGTAACTTTCTCAATCGTTGATATCAATCGGTTGAAGTAGTCGAGACTCAAGCCATACAATTGCATCCCTTCAAAGGCTCCTGCTAAGTTGAATCCACCATCAATACTTGACAAAAGGTTTCCCATCAAATAGCTTTTGACCAAAGTTAACTCTTGGTCCTCCACCAAAGTATTTTTTAAACGGTTCATTTCAAAAAATATTTCTTTGAGGGTCTGCTCCCAAGCATCTTCGGCAACCTCTGTGGTAATAGTCCAATAACCTGCTCTTAAAAAAGATACATTGGAGGAATAAATCCCATAAGTCAAGCCTTTTTCTTCTCGGATATTGCTCATCAGGCGTGAACCAAAAAAGCCACCAAACAGCGTATTCAATACATAAAAAGCAGGATAGTCGGTATGCGTTTTATTAAACAATGGTTTTCCTATCGAAATCGCTGCTTGTACCGAGCCTTTTTTTGAATAATAACGTTGTTTGGCTTCATAAGGCGGAGTAATGTGCAGAGGAGCTGCTTCAATAACTCCTTTTCCCCAAGTCATAGTACCCAAGTAACGATTGACTAAAGTCAGCTCTCTTTCCGATACTTTTCCTGCAATGTAGATTTGGCAATTGTTGGACACATAAAATTCCTTGTGGAATGCTTGAAGCATATCCACATTGATGTTATCATAGTCAGAGGCCTGTACATTGTAACCATAAGGATGTTCATCTCCAAAAATAGCCCGATTGAAGCGACGGTGTGCCACATATTCATTTTGCTCAAGACTCACCAGCAGTTTTTGCTTACTGTTTTGAACAATGGTTTGCAGTTCTTTTTCTGGAAAACTTGCTTCCATCAACACTTCCTTCAAAAGCGGCAAAAGATGCGGTAAGTGTTTGGTAAGTGTATAGAGCGTAACGCTTGCATAGTCCTTATTGGCAGAAGATTTTAGTGTTGCACCATGGTACTCAATACGGTCGTGCAATTGTTTGGCATTCATGGTTCGAGTACCTTCTCTCAACATTCTGGCGGTGAATTCTGCTGAGAGTTTGTGCTCCTCATGCCATCTCCCTGCCTGAAATATAAGCCGTATCATGACCACATCTTGTGTCCCCATATTCCACAAATAAACAGGAACATCGTTGTCTAATCGCAATTGTCGGGGCTGTTTTAGCTCCAATTCCTGAAGTGCTTGAAGTGGCGGTGCTATTTTTCGATTGAGCCTATTCTGCATGGATTTTTTTGATGATAAATGGTGAACTTGTTTTTACGCTAAAACGAACAAAAAATATCATTCCTTTTCTTGGGCGTGATAATAAACGGTAGAACAATTTTCTCTTCGAAAGATTTCTTTGGCAACTCGGTGAATATCTTTGGCTTCAATGGCAGTATATTGGTGAAGTTCTGTATTGATTTCTTCAATATTTCCCTTCAATTCAAAATACGCCAAATGGTAGGCCTTGTTGGAGTTACTGGCTTCTGAAAACACGATAGCAGATTCCATTTTGTTTTTCACCTTGTTCAGCTCATGTTCTTCCAAACTATTGTTTTTCAAGTCTTCTAGTTCTTCCCAGATGGCAGCTTCCGCTGTTTCGGTAGTGATTCCCTTACTCAGTTTCCCATAAATAAAGAACAAGCCATTGTCAAAATCTTCGGTAATGTAAGCACTAAGATTACTGAACAATTGGCGGCCTTTTACGAGTCTGTTGTACAAACGAGAAGATTGTCCACTCGAAAACATTTCTGCAATGGTATCAATAATCGGGTAGTTCTCGTGGTAGCGATTGCAGGTATGAAAAGCCATGTACAAAGCATCAAGCGGCACATCAGCTTCAACAGTCAAACTCCGAAAGGTAGTTTGAGGAGCTTCAACAGGCAGCTGACGTACATAACTCGTTCCCGTAGGAATGTCACCAAACCATTTTTGGGCAAGGCGGTGTACCTCATCCGCTTTGACTCCTCCTGCCACCACAAGAACCGCACGGTTTGGGCGGTAGTGTTGGTAAAAGAATTCCTTAATGTCATCAAGACTCACATCTTGAATTTGTTGTAGGGATTTGCCAATGACAGGCCATTGATAGGGATGTGATTGATAGCACAAGGCACGCAGTTTGTGCCATACATCGCCATAAGGTTGGTTGATATAATTCTCTTTGAATTCCTCACAAACGACACCTTGTTGTACTTCCAAGGATTTTTGATTAAAATCCAACTCCATCATTCTATCTGATTCCAACCAAAAGGCGGTTTCGAGATTATGAGCAGGCAAGGTATCATAGTAATTGGTGACATCACTGCCCGTAAAGGCATTGCTCTCTCCCCCTGCTTCATAAAGTGGATTGTCAAAATTCTTGATGTTTTTAGAGCCACTAAACATCAGATGTTCAAACAAATGCGCCATTCCTGTCTTGTCAGGAGATTCATCACGTGCGCCGACATCATACATAATATTCACAACTGCTAAAGGCGTACTTGCATCTTCATGCACAATTACCCGCAATCCATTTTCTAAACAAAACCTTTTGTATTGAACCATTTAGTCTTTAATAAATTCGTTCATTAAGGGAACAAAAATACGAATTATTCTACCAATTAATTTGAAATTTTTAGGAGGATTGGTATTCATCAAAATAATTGGTTGTCTGACAAATTCCGTGGAGAATCTAAAGACTACAATAGTCTGATTTCATAAAAGAATAATTATTAGCAAAATAGCACGCTAATTTTCTAAAAGATACACTATTGCAGTCTCCCTTTACGGTTTTAGCCAAAGAACCAAATAATTCAATGAGCCATAATCAAAAAAACGACCAGATAATAATTAACTGGTCGTTTCATTAAAGAGTTGATGTAAGGTAGCAATCTTAAATTTGTGAGAGTAAGATTCGCTTTAAATCTTATTTACGTTTAAAGTTTTATAGGTCGGTTAAAGGAAGTAGTGGTTTTTGAAGTATAGTTTTGAATTTGATCAATCAATAATTTTGCAGTGAAGCCTTCATTGTTTTCAGAGTTGGCATATTCCAATGCTTTTTCTGCAACATTTTTAGCTTTTAGGATATACCCCAGTTCAAAAAGAACGTGGGCATAAGTATTGTAGTGTCCGTAGGTTCTTTCTTGTACAATGGCAGTTTCCATCCATTTTTTCGCCAAGTACAAGTCTTCTTTTTTATTAGAATAGGCAAGAATATCATCGGCTTTTTCTCGCAAAAATCGGGGATGACGCACACTATGTTTCCCAATATATTTTTTTGCTACTGCAATGTATCCCTCCCAATTTTCCATGTTTTCGTAGAATGCTGATTCCACCAAAAAAATCATTCTCTCTTGATCGGTAAGATTCGCCTTTTGAACCATTTGTTTGGTTTCCTTAAAAAGCTTGACACTGTGTCTTTTTCCTGCAATTTTAGCATTTTCGATAGCAGTAGACTTGATTCGATTGACAATATCCACATAGCCATATTTTGCTTCAAAAACATCCCGCAATTTTAACAATACCATCATAGCATCTGTTTGCAGGTCATCAGAAAAATCATAAATAAACACCAGATTCTTAGGGTCTTTTAATTTATTTACTTTCAACTGAGCAATGACTGTATTTACGATTTCAGCATAAGGCTCATTGTGTTTTTTGAGTTCATAAGCATAGTCGTACAAAAAATTGATGTTTTGGAAACCTCTGTTGTATTGCTCCCGCATCGTTTCCAGCATGGTCTTGGAGATAGCAGCAGAATTCGGTTGATTGCCTTCAATATTTGTTTTTACCACCTTACGTGCCAATGTCAGTAATTGTCCTTTATCTTTGCCGCCCAAATCTCGGTAAATAGGAAATCCTCTTGGGTCTAAAAAAATGAGGTCGGGTAAAGTTTGGACATCGTATTTGCCTCTAAAATATACGCCATCCTCTTTATCAATATTTATTTTTAAATTGATGAAATTATTGTTGTAAAAACTACCTACTTCTTCTTGAGTAAAAATACATTCTTCAATTTCCTTACAAAGTCGACAGTCTTCCTTGTAAGCTTCAACAAAAAGAGGTTTATTGAGTTTTATAGCCAACAAACTTGCCTCTTCCCAAGAACCTTGAAAAAAATTGATACCTTTTGCAGTCAAAGCGCTGAAAGAAATACACAATAAAAAAGTACCAATTATCAATAACCTACTAATTCGGGGATAATACATCAAAGTAAATGACATTTAATTTTAATCCAAAAACATTAAATGGGTAGTTTAAGTCATTAATTGGAATGAAACCAAAGTAAATAATGGGTTACAGTGAAATATAAAAGTAACCAAAATCGAACGTTTGAGTAAATTTGATGAGGGTAAACTAAGAGGTGGGTGTTTTAAATGAGGGCTTTTCTTTGCATAAAATTATATATTTCAAATTTAAAATACAATTTTTTTTATCAAAAAACGAATCTTTTTTTATTTTTTTTCGTAGGGCATCTTTTTTACTAAGTAAATAGCTGAAAAACAAAACATAACTAATCATTACAATAAAACATACTCCAAATGCATGAAGTTAAAAATCCGATGTTAAGGCTTTTCAAATATTTGAAAAACTACTATCGCAGTCTTGGGTTCTCTGTTTCCTCTAGTATCACCAACAAAATTTTGGATCTAATGCCACCTTTGATGATTGGCTGGCTCATTGATACCGCAAGTGGAAACACTCCCGCATGGATAGCGTCAATGACAGGAATCTCCGAAACATGGTCCGTAGCCATTTTTTTAAGCGTCTTGATTTTTATTGTTTTTGGCTTGGAAAGTCTCTTTCAGTGGATGTACCAATATGGGTTCTTGACCCTCGCCCAAAATGTGCAACACGATCTTCGTATGGATGCTTACAACCAGTTGCAAAGTCGTGAAATCGCTTATTTTGAAGCCAATAGAACGGGCAATCTTATGGCAATGCTCAACGATGATATCAACCAATTGGAAAGATTTCTAAACAACAGCTTCAATGAAATCATACAAATAAGTACGCTCTTTATCTTTGGAGCACTTGCTTTGTTCAGTGTGTCTTGGGAATTGGCATTGATGGGAATGGTTCCGATTCCATTGATTTTCTTGAGTAGTATGTACTACCAAAAAAAGATTGCTCCTTTTTATAGAGATGTACGTGCTTCTGTTGGAGATTTGAGCAATCGTTTGGAAAACAATATTTCGGGTATCTCGGTCATCAAAAGTTTTACTGCCGAAAAATTTGAATCCCAAAGAGTAGAAACGGTCTCCAATACCTACAAACAAGCCAACTTCAATGCCATCAAATACAGTTCGCTTTATTTTCCCTTGATTCGGATGTTTATTGCAGTCGGTTTGGCAGCTTGTATGTTGGTGGGTGCTTATTGGATCATACACGATACGGGCAAATTGACTTTGGGTGGACTGACTTTTTTCGCCATGATGATTCAGCGAATGCTTTGGCCCATCACCTATTTGGGACGCATATTTGACGAGTTCGAAAGGGCTTCGGCTAGCGCAAGAAGGGTGTTTGGCTTAATGGATGCGCCCAATCAAATTCAAAATCCTAAAGAACCTATTCCCTTCAATGACACACAGGGAACGGTTGCTTTTGAAGGGGTTCACTTTGCTTACAATGCAGAAAGAGGAATATTGAAGGGAATTGATTTGGAGGTGAAATCGGGGGAAATTATTGGTATTGCAGGTCCCACAGGTGCGGGCAAAACGACTTTGATTAAGCTTTTGTTGCGACTGTATGATGTGACTGAGGGAAGTATTCAAATTGATGGAAAGGATATTCGTCAAGTGAATTTACATGATTTGCGGCGACAGATTGCAGTGGTCAGCCAAGAAGTGTATTTGTTTCACGGTACGATTGCAGAGAATATTTCTTATAGCCTCGAAAACGTTTCTACAGAAATGATTGAAGCGGCTGCTCAAAAAGCCCAATTACACGATTTCGTCAAAAGTTTGCCTGATGGCTACGATTCCATTATTGGAGAGCGGGGCATCAAATTGTCGGGCGGTCAGCGCCAGCGTTTGAGTATTGCGAGGGCGATATTGAAGGATGCGCCTATCCTGATTTTGGATGAAGCAACGAGTTCCGTTGATACCGAAACGGAACGAGCAATTCAGGAAAATCTTCGACACTTAACGGTTGGTAAGACAGCTTTG
>JBGCDY010000138.1:0-4308 GCA_045105835.1 Chitinophagales bacterium | reverse complement strand
TTTGAAGTGGACTTTACCATATATTCCATTGCTTCCTCCTGGTGTAATTACTTCGTATTCGGTGAGTTTTATCCAAGGATTCTCATAAATGTCTGTACTTCCTATTTTTGTCCACGGGTTGTTCATTCTTGTTTATTTTAGCTGAAAGGAAAGAAATTAAATTTGTTTCTAATAATTGAATTTCTCCATTCTCAACTTCAATTCTTTCTTTTTTTGATAATATTCTGCAATCAAAATGTGGGCAGGTTTTGCTTCAAGAATTACATATCTATCAGCTTCGGTTGCAAGTGGAATTTTATCTGTTTAATATTCTCCTTCTGTGTAGTTAATCGTATGGAGTTCCAATTATTTTTCTTTTACTGAATTAAAATTAAAAAAGGTTATTGATAAACAAATAGTTATACGGTTTTAGTTGTTAAGATAAATATGTCCAACTACTTATTTTTCTATTAACTAATCTTTGAAAAATGAAATTTTCGTTGCTGTTGCGAAAAATGTCAAAGAGTCACTTTTCCTAATAAAACTTCAAACAAACAGGACTCATCACTTCTTCCACCTCACCTGTAGGAGTCAATTTACCAGTTTGTTCGTCAATCGAAAAAACTGCAATGCTACTTGAATCCTGATTTGCAGCCAAGAGGAAACGTCCATCAGGCGAAATCACAAAACTGCGAGGCGTTTTCCCTTGTGTATCTGTATGTGATAAAAAGGTCAAATCACCCGTTTTTTCATCAATCCTAAAAACAGCAATATTGTTGAGCTTGGCTCGATTGGAAGCGTATAGGAATTTGCCCGATGGATGGATGTGAATGTCGGCACTTCCAATAGAACCGCTGTGACCATTGGGGTAGGTAGGAAGGGGTTTGTTTGGGGTTAGTTTTCCCGATTCAGCATCGTATTTCCACGAATCAATCGTACCATTCAACTCATTGAGGCTGTAAATGTAGGGCAGCGTGGGGTGGAAATCAAGGTGGCGAGGGCCTGCACCTTGTGCGGCTTCCCCGACATCTTTCAAAACCAGTTTTCCTTGCTCCAAATCCATTTCATAAACATACAAGCGATTCATTCCCAAGTCCGCCGCAATTGCATAACGGTTGTTGAGGTCAGCCGAAACAAAATGGGCATGAGCAGCACGAGGACGATTATTTTTGGATTGAGCATCTTTGTGTTGAGCATTGTCACTCGCTACGCCCAAACTTCCATCTGCCCCAATCGGCAACATGACCACATTTCCTGTCGTATAGTTGGCAAGCAAGGCATATTTACCCGTTTGCTCCACGCTGATATGACAAGGTGCATAACCTTCCGCCATTTGTTGGTTGATTTCGGTTAGTTTTTTGGTTCTTGCGTCAATTGTGTAGGCATGAACGGTCGAACTCTCACCATCACCCGTTTCGCTGACCGCATAGAGGTATTTTCCATTGGGGTGAATTGTGAGGTAAGAAGGGTTGGTGATGCCTCCAATTTCGCTGTAATAAGAAAGTTCCCCCGTTTGGCTATCCATTTGATAGATGTAAATTCCTTTGCCCTTGCCATCCACATGCCCTTCTTTTCGGGTATAAGTGCCGACATACAAAAATAGAGAGGAAGGAGTGTTTGAATCTTCATTCATAGCCGAATCGTTCATTTTTTGAGTATTGGTTTCTGCATCGGAGGGAACTTTGGTAGGTGTTTGACATTGAAGGAAAAAGCACAAGCAAGTAAAAAGGACAAAGCTTGTTTTGAAGCGAAAAAAGGAAGAGATTGTATTGTTAAACATTTCAAAAGGATTTTTAAAAGAGAAAGGAAACTGCTCTAAGGTATAAATTTTCTTTTGTACTTTTACCCTTATCATAAACAAAACCGAATCAAAGCAATCATGTCCAGAAATAAAAAAATAGCATTGGGAGTCCTTGTATTTTTAGTTGTTTTACAATTCGTCCCGATGACCGTCATCCAAGAAGAACCTACAAAAAACGACTTAATGAACAACGCAGAAGTACCTGCCGAAGTAGCTCAAATACTCAAAAAGGCTTGCTACGATTGTCATTCTCACCAAACCAACTTTCCTTGGTATGCCAAAATCCAACCTGTTGGTTTTTGGATAAACGGACACACCAAAGGTGGCAGACAACACCTCAATTTTTCGGAATGGGGAATGTATGATGCGAAGCAAAAAGCACACAAATTAGAAGAGATTTGTGAGGAAATCGAACATCAAGAGATGCCATTGAAGTCTTACACATGGCTACACGAAGGCACAAGATTGAATGACGAACAGGTGAAATTGGTTTGTGATTGGACAAGAAGCCTTCAATAAATAAGGAATGTAAATGAAATAAAAAAGGTGATTGCCACAATGGGGGAATCACCTTTTTCAGTATCAGTCATACTTCAAATTCAATGTGTTCACTCTACAAGTTTGAATTTGAACTTGTAATTTGCATTTGAGTTTTTAAAGCGTCTTATCTCTCATTCAGCAACTTGGTAATATCTTCCAAAATCCCCTGTTGTCCAGGACGCTTAGCGCTTGAGTCGGCAATACGCCCTTTTTTGTCAAGCAACATATAACGAGGAATACTTTTAATTTTGAAATAAGCACAAACCTTTGACTGCCAACCTCCAGGAGATAAAACGTGGTACCCTTCAATCCCCATTCTATCAATCGCATTCTTCCACGGTTTTTCGCCACTATCTATCGAAATATAAAGGAATTCCACCTTCTTTTTTTGTTTCTTGGTCAGCTTGTTCTTCAATTTTTTGGCAAAAGGAAACTGCTTGCGGCAAGGACCACACCAGCTCGCCCAAAAGTCAATATAAACCACTTTGCCTTTGAACTTGTCTAAAGTAATCTCTTCTCCCTTCAAATTGGTAAGCGTAAAAGGCGCATTTTTCGCAACACTTGCTTTGTCCGATTTTCCGCCCTTCTCTTTCTTCAAACTTCTCGCTTTCACCATCTTTTCTTTTGCTACAGCAGCCAATGCCTTATCACTAATTTTGTCTTTAAACAGTTTTTGAATGATTGCTGCATAAGGCTTTCCCCCTTCAACAGCTTTGACCGAATCATGTATTTTTTTGATAAGTTCCCCCTCTGCATCCTTGCCATTATTACTCACAAAAGCTGTCATCACATACGCAAACGAAAGCCCGCGAATGTTCTCTTTTCCCCAATTGTATTTAGCCGTCAAAGAAGGATTAACTCCAGCAAACTTTTTGAAGCGATTTGCCTTTGAAGCATAATAAGTGAGGTAGTACACCAAAAAACGTTGGTAATGTTCGCTCACCAATGCCTCGTGATTGTTCGCCATTTTAGGAGTCACACTCTCCACCATCACACTTGGTAGATTTTCCACCATCGTATTTTTTGAACTATTGCCCCGTACAATCGGATAGGCAAACAAAGTATTGAAGTAGTTGTATTTGATACTATTGTCCAAGTAACTCTTAAAACCCTTTGACCACTCACTTTGGTCAGCTTCTTTGACCATTTTTTTATGCGCCAATCGTTGGTCAAACAATTCCATTTCCAAAGCATCAATTTGAGCTGTCGCAATGTTTTTTTCCATAGAAGGAATGTCGAAATTGGCTGCAAACTTGTCGTTGAACTCCTTCAAAAACTGGTTGTGCGCCATTCCCTTACCCGAAAACTTTGCAGTCGTCACCAAATTCCCTTTCTCAAAACTCACCTCCAATTCATCACCCACCTCTACGTACAAAGGCAATGTCTGTTCTTCATACTGCAAATAAACAATTTGCGCCTGTTCACTCGCCACTTCAAAACGAAATTTGCCATCCGTCACTTCCGATTCCAAAACCTTTTCTTGACCTTCAATATAACTTGGATTGGTCTCCAATAAGATTTTTTCAACATCTGCCTCTTGAATATTTCCAGAAATCACTGCCTTTCCCTGTGCAAAAGTCAACGAAAAATGGGTGAGTAGTAGTAAGCAAAAAAATAATAATCTATTCATTTTTAGGTGTTTTTATTCCGACGACAAAATTAATAATAAATGGAAACTAAAAAGCAAATCAAAATCAAAAAAAGCAGTTGATTGTCAGTAAAAACAACTTAATGGAGTCTGATTCACTTTGGAGAGAGTTGTTGAGGTAAAAGCATTGGATTAACAGCCTTCAAACACAGTTTGTTCTACAATATCCTCTAAACTCTTCCCTCTCCCCATCTTAGCATTCAAATTCCCCCTAACCATAAGCAAAAAAAAACTCTCCGTCTCTCCACCTCAGCGTTCAAAATCCCCCCAACCACAAGCCAAAAAAACCTGAGTCTCCGAGCCTCCGTGTTCAATCCTCCAAAAACCATAAGCAAAAAAC
>JBGCDY010000137.1:0-11130 GCA_045105835.1 Chitinophagales bacterium | reverse complement strand
GTTTTATTATGGTACAGAGGAAGATGTATTGAGAGAGGGATTGTTCTTAGAATTGGACACAAAAATCAAGGAAATTAGTGATGCTTTGACCTTTGAATTTAGCCCGATTTTGGAGGGTGAGGTCAAACATTTGACCATTTCGGCAGATGGTATCAAAGAGGCTTTTCCAATCGTGATAGACTTGGTTGACAAGGCTCCTGAACATCCACATTGGGAATTTATCGCCTTTCGACAGCGAGTCGATACGGTTGATTTGTCAATACAGATGGGAGATGTGCAATTGGAAGTATCGGACATCTATTTTCGGTTTGCAGAGGTGGATGATACTTTGGGCATTGAACTGAACATTCGAAATTTTAAGAATACCGACCAAGAGAAATTGGCACTTTTTATTTTGTTGGACAGTTTGATTGGTGAATACGATGTGGTGACGCAAATTGGTTGGATCGAATGGGTGGCTTTGGACGAGGATAAAACAGAAATTTTGTCACCTTTTGCTCGCTTGAGAGATTTGGTGGACAAAAGAAAGAAAATGTATCAAAACAATGAATCATAAAATTGCAGGAATTTACAATATTGAAGAATTAGACCGTTTTGGAGGTTCCCTAAACGTGCGTGTTTTTTTGAAGTACCCTGACTTCAATGACTTAATTTCTCTTGCACCCAAAGAAAGAATGAAAGCGATTCGCAAGCAGCAACGAACGCAATACAAAGAGTTTGTCGTCAAATATTTGCCCAATAAAACATTCACTCGGATAGGCTCAAAAATAGCTCTCGACGGGGTCGAAATCGAATGCACCAAAAAAGAATTATTGACGTATGGCAAGGATAAAAGTGTGGGGCATCTTTCTATCATTGAAAAAAATGATGGTGCAAAGGAGCGTGTAGAAGAACTCGAATATTATTATGCCGTAGTGGTAAGGTTTGCCATTCAACTGGAAAACAAGGAAAAGGGACTGCAAAGCTATGAAGATAGAACGCTATTGATGAAGGCAAAAAGTGGTGAGGAAGCCGAGAAAAAACTCCAAAAGTCCTTCAAAAAATACGAAGAGCCTTACCTCAACTCTCGTGGAGAAATGGTGCGGTGGAAGTTTGAAGCATTCGTTGATTGCTACGAAACCATTTATCAGTCTTTGGAGGATATGCTGGAGGACGAAGAGGAGGGAATTGAAGTGTTTTCTATCATCAAAAATCGAAGGTTGAACAAGGAACGAAGTTGGATTCAAGAAAGATAGGGGCGTATTGTTTTTAGGAAGTGAAAAAATGTTTGTAGCAGAAAAACAATCTTTAACAAAATCAAGTTTGAGTAAAGTAACTCTTTAGATAAATTCAAAACCAAGGCGTGAGTGCAAAAAACAAATTGATTTTGAGTTAATTGTTTACTATAAATTAAAAAAATGAAACCAAGATTTTCCTTATTATTTTTGATGCTGTGTTGTTTTACTTCAATGCTTTATGCACAAACAACAATTGACAATACTTTGACAGAAGAGCATGTATTTGTTCCTGGTACAAGGTTCGCCTTATTGCCTCCAGACGCTTCTTTTGAGGCTTCGAGTGAGTACAAAGGTTTTGAGAATGAAACGTTGGATGCAGGAATCAAAGCGGTAGAAGTTCCATTAACACTCAAGATGATGAGGGGAACGTTGAAAAAAGGTCTTGCCAAAAAGAAAGGACGGGTGCTTCTCGACAAAGATTTGATAATGAATGGCTATACTGCCAAACTTTACAAACTCAACAATCGAAAAAAGACGACAAAGGCTCAGTTTGCTGCCTCTGGCAAAAGAATGATATCTGTTGTCGAGTGGGTATTGTTGTATGGAAACGAGGATTTGTGCTTGATGGTGACGGGGATTTATGGCAAGGAAAAAGATGGCGAACTATCAGCTAAATTTGAAAAATCCTTGATGTCTTTTCTATACACTTCAAAAAGAAAAATCGATCCTTTGGGCAATTTGAGTTTCCATGTCAAAACTTCTGATACGCCACTCAAATTTGCTGAGATTTACAAGAAAACGGGAGCTTCCTTTGATTTGGATGGTAAACGTTCTTCCAAAAAAGGGAATGCCGTCAGGTACATTGTTGAAGTGATTCCAAGTGCAGTAGGTGCAGATAAACAGGAGGAAGAAGCTGTCAAATTGGTCAAAAACGAAACAACAGAATTGGGTGAGACCAATCCGATAGAGATAAATGGATTGAAGGGTTTTGAAGTCATCGGCTACGACAAAAAATCGGGCGAGTCAACCTTATCTTACGGCGCAACGCTTTTTGATGCGGAGAAATACTATACGATCAAGGGGTATTCCCAAAAAGATTTTGAAAAAAATATGGAAGTGTTTCGCAAGGTGACATCGACCTTCAAACTGAAAAAATAACTCAACTGGAATTTAATTTGAACCAATTCTGAGCCAATGAGTTCTTAGTTTGAATTTGTTCATCGCCTTCACCCAACAAAAAAATATGCCGACCATACAGTTTTCCCATGCAAATGGCTTCCCCTCTCAGTGTTACAATCATTTCTTTCAGTTTTTTGGGAGTGACTATGAATTCACTTATGTCCCATTGACAGGACATGGTAAATACAAAGCAGG
Organism: Chitinophagales bacterium; assembly: GCA_045105835.1. Taxonomy (GTDB): domain Bacteria; phylum Bacteroidota; class Bacteroidia; order Chitinophagales; family UBA2359; genus JAUHXA01. Next base: position 8,539 of record JBGCDY010000137.1, on the reverse strand, counting down.
TCGAAATTGGCAAGCATTGGTGCAGGAATTGATTGAAGATATTGAAGCCAAGCACGATAAACCGATTATTGGGATGGGGCATTCGTTGGGAGGAGTATTGACCCTTTTTGCAAGCCTTCAACGCCCAGATTTATTTGAAAAAGTATTCATACTCGATCCCCCCTTGTTTAGTCGGAAGATGCGAATATTCATGGGGATTAATTATTTTTTGGGATTGGCGGGATACTTAGTGCCGATTGCGAAAAAAGCCAAAAATCGACGAAGTCATTTTGAAAGTAGGGAACAGGTGTACAATTCCTTCAAAAAGAAGTCATTGTTTAAAAATTTTGACGAACAATGTTTCAAGGACTATATTCAGCATGGCTTCAAGGAGGCTGCAAATGGAGAAGGGATCGAATTGGCGTTTTCTAAAGAGGCCGAATACAAGGGCTTTTGCAGTACGCCTTTCTACATCGGCAATACCAACCTACAAAGACCAACCTACTTCATTCATGCTGCAAACAAAGGCGTTTTGCGTCCGCAAGATTTGCAACATCTAAAAGATTTATTTGCTCCAAAAGCTACTTTTATTCCTTTTGAAGGAGGGCATTTGTTTCCATTAGAACAACCAAAAAAAACCGCCCACCTATTGCAAAACATGATAGCAGATTCGCATCACATCTGATTTGCAATTGGTGTCGGTTTTTCACTCAATCTTGTTTTACTATCTTAGCTCGTCTAAGAGTAGTATTGTAGCACTTCAAAAAAAGATTCACTCACTAAATGCGCTTTTCCCTATTTTCATTTGCTGGTGTAAAACAGTTGTGCTACAAAAATGAAGCACAGCAAAGCCTAAGTTCTTACGGGAATATTTTCGTTGCTGCAACAATGATGTTGTAGCATTTTCATGGAATAAAGAACGTTTGAATACTTCTACTAAGACTTTGAAAAAAAAGATTTTCGAGCATCAATTGAGCCTTCAAATTCAGGCTGATAGGGGTTAGGCATAGGGCAATATAGCCTGAATTTTAACCTTTTATTTCATAAGTCTTAAAGTAGAAATATAATAACCTTTAAAATACAATTGCAAATATAAGGCACTTACTCAACCTGCATCTTTCTTATTCGATGAATGGAAATATATCATAGATAGCAGGTACTTTATTAGAGATAAGTAAAATTTCGATTTTCCTCTTTGCAGAAAAAAACAAATTTTTCCCTTCAATTTTTCCAAATCTAAATCATTGATACGTCTATGAGGGCATCATTACACAATACCCTTAAAAACAAAAGACGATGACGAATCAACAAATTTTACTTGTCCAGGATTCTTGGAAATTGGTAATTCCTATCAAGGAAACTGCAGGCAGATTGTTTTATATGCGCTTGTTTGAAGAAACTCCTGCATTGAAGTTGCTCTTCAAAGGAGATGCATCAGAACAGGTCAAAAAATTGATGACGATGCTGACTGTGATTGTAAATAATTTGTCAAGATTGGAGCAGATTGTTCCTGCTGCAAAAAAGTTGGCGGTGAAGCATATTGACTATGGTGTAGAAATTGCCTACTATCCCAAAGTAGGTAGTGCTTTGTTGTGGACTTTGGAGCAAGGATTGGGAGAGGCTTGGAATGAAGACCTAAAAAGTGCTTGGCAAACAGCTTATGGAACACTTTCGAGGGTGATGATTGAAGCCCATCAAAAAGCAGTGAATGAGCTGCAAAGTGAAAAATTGGAAATGTAAATTTAGAAATTGGAACTTTTTTGCAGTAATTTGCAATTCTTAGGAGTAAGAGTCAAAAAATAATTATTTAGAAAAAATAAGTCGCTGATTATCAGTGTATATTTTTGTATTGCATTTTTTGATGTATTCCTTTGGAATTACATTGTATTTTAAACTTTTCATTTTTCTAAGAATGTTAGAATTAAATCTCATTAGAACAAAGCCTGATTTTGTCAAAGAACGATTGAAGGTCAAGAATTTCACTCAGGTGGAATTGGTAGATGAAATAATCGTGTTGGATGTCGAAAGACGGAAACTCCAGCAAGTGTCCGAAGCTGCTCAACATGAAAGTAAGTCCCTGTCGAAGGAAATTCCTTCGCTTTACAAACAAGGGAAACGAGCAGAAGCAGAGGTACTCAAGTCACAGGCGAGTTCATTGAAGGAAAAGATTAAAAGTTCGCAAGAAACACTGAAGGAAATCGAAGCAAAATTGCACGATGCACTGATAAAGCTTCCCAATTTGCCACATGAAAGTGTACCTATGGGGAATGGAGCAGATGACAATGAGGTAGTCAAAACGCATGGCGAACACCCTGATTTGGGGGAGGATGCCAAACCACACTGGGAACTATTTGAGCAATACAATATTGTGAGCCTTGAGTTGGGGAACAAAATTGCTGGTGCAGGCTTTCCTGTTTTTATTGGCAAGGGCGCAAGACTGCAAAGAGCAATGATTAACTTCTTTTTGGAGGAGGCGCACAAGGCTGGGTATGAAGAATACATGCTGCCCTTGTTGGTGAACGAAAAATCTGCCTATGCCACGGGGCAATTGCCTGACAAAGAAGGACAAATGTATCATGTCGGTTTGGATGAATTGTACATGATTCCTACTGCTGAGGTACCCTTGACGAATGTGTATCGTGATGTGATTTTGAAGGAAGGTGATTTTCCTGTAAAATTGACGGGTTATACTCCTTGTTTCCGAAGAGAAGCAGGTTCTTATGGCGCACACGTTCGTGGTTTGAATCGAGTGCATCAATTTGAGAAAGTGGAGATTGTGCAGCTCACACATCCTGACAAGTCTTATGAAGCATTGGAAGAAATGGCGAAACATGTAGAAGGTGTCCTTCAAAAACTGGGACTTCCCTACCGAATCTTGAGACTTTGTGGAGGAGATGCCACTTTCACTTCTGCATTGACTTATGATTTTGAGACCTATTCTGCTGCTCAAAAGCGTTGGTTGGAGGTGAGTTCTGTTTCAAACTTTGAAACTTTCCAATCCAATCGAATGAAATTGCGATTCAAAGACCCCGAAACCAAAAAAATGCGTTTGGCGCATACTCTTAATGGTAGTGCTTTGGCTTTGGCTCGAATCGTGGCGACGGTCTTGGAAAACAACCAAACTCCTGAGGGAATTGTGGTTCCTGAAGTATTGCGAAAATATACTGGATTCGATATCATTAATTAATGAGTGAAAAAAACACTTGTATACGAAACAGGCATTTATCCGATTGTGTGAATGCCTGTTTTATCAAAAAGTAAAGACAAAACTTTACACTGTTTTTAGTGTTTTAAAAAAGATATTGGCACATTTTCAAACTGAATTATTTTCATAAAAAATCAACGAAATGTTTGTCTCCCCTGATTTTGTTGGAAGACTGGTTGTAAATATTCATCAGGATACACACAACTCACCTAATACTATTTTAGAATCAAAAATAGAGGGCATAGTTGGGGTTATTAAAAATGAAATTTTTAATAACCCGATAGAGGTCGTTGCGAACTCTTTAATTAAACCTATTTTTGAATTAAGGTGTAGTGTTATTGAATGGGCTTCAAAAGAAAAAATCGAGTTTTCGAAATATTTAGAAGCAGTTCAGGAGCAAATTGTTAAAAACATTCAGTACAAATCTATTCCTACACTAAACAAGACACTTAGTGATGTTTTTGAATTGAGTCATATCATCACAAATGATATTTGCCAATCTGTAAATCTGTCTAATTTTGGGCAGATAAGCGAGTTGGGCTCTGAATCCTCTCTATCAGATAAAATTGTTGCCAGTTTATATTCCTCACCCAATCCAGCCTATTCAAAAAAATGGGTAGATGAATCCTTAAAACTAGAATTTGCATTGATTTTAGCAGATTTAATACTGACAGGCGAAATTGCTTTTAACTCTTTTCGGATAACAAATGAACTCATACCGTTTCTAAAACAAACAATTATTAGATACGGAGCTTATGCAATCTTCATTAAATTATGGCATCCACAAGATGATGATGATGACGGTAACTATTTGAATAGTATGAGAATACTTGCTGCAACTATTGCAATGGAAAATAAAGTGTCTGTTAGCTCTGCTACAAAGGAAGACTTATATCAATTACTTCAACAATAAGATTCTATCCCATGTCTTATCCAATGATATTGTCAGAGCAATTCAAAAAAGATGTTTACAAGCTAAAGAAAGAGAATATTAAATACATGGCAAAAGTATGGGATTTGATTTTCGATATTATGAAAAACCCATTTCAAGGAATTGGTGAGCCAGAAGGACTTAAAGGAGATTTGTCAGGATGGTGGTCACGCAGGATTAGTCAGAAACACCGGCTTATTTATAGAATTAAAGAAGGAAACCTGGAAGTTGTTTCTTGTTATGGTCATTATGGTGATAAATAAGAATATTATGATTGTGCCTTGCTGAGTTTTGTTTCTTTTTCAGGTTCTTTGACAAAACTTGCGAAATGAGACAACGGAAGTTTAAATGTTGAAAAAATTACAAGATTATTTCTCTAACAATTAATCTTTTGAAAAATGAAACTTCCGTTGTCTTCGTTGCTGTTGGAAAAAATGTCAAAGAATCCTTTTTCAAGTCAAAAAGAATGACTTCATTACCATACCAAATAGTTTTTGATTTTACTAAGGAATTATTTTTCTCCTCTTTTTGTTATCTTTCCACCACGATTTCTAATCACAAAAACAAGCACACATGAGCGAACAATTTACTACTCCCAAAGCCCCTATTTTTGCAACCTGCCTTCGACAAGGTATCATCGTATCAGGTGTAGGTGTGTTATTCACCATGATTTTGTTTTTGATGGATATGGATACCTCTTCAGTCGCTCAAGTATTGGGTTATTTTGTGTTGATTGGAGGCATTTTGGTAGGCTCATTGGAGTATAGAGATACTGTCAATCAAGGATACATAAAATATAGTCAAGTAATAGCCATTGGAGTATTGATATCTGTTGTTTCGGCTGTTATTTTAGGCATTTTTTCTGCCATTTATATAGAGTACATCAATCCTGAAATGATGGAGCAGATTATTCTACAACAGGAAGAAAAATTTGTAGAACAAGGTTTGAGTGATGAAGACATTGAAGGGGCAATAAATATGATAAGAAAATTTTCACATCCCATGTTTTCTATTCCGATATCCATTATTTGGTATGCCGTTGTAGGTTTGGTGATTTCCGCCATTGTAGGCGTGTTTATCAAAAGGGAGTAAGAGTGTACATAAAATATTGTGATTGTATTGGCTTCAAATAAGAATTAAAAACTATCTTGGTTTCATTGTTTTGTAATGGTAAAAAATAAACTGAACAATTTTTTAGCTAACATACCCCAACCCCTTTCAAAAGGGGAATTAAGGTGTTCTTTTATTTTTTTCTTTAAAGAATGAAACCCTCAATTCAAATGCGAATACTTTCAATTACTCCTATTGTCTTTTTATGCCTTCTGATTTGTGCGCTTCTTTCAGCACAAAACGACTGCACACAATCTGCTCCCATACAAACGCATCACCCCATTTTTGACGATTTCAATGTGCCTCGTGTGGATATTGATATTGCACCTGTTGATTTACAACTGATACTCGCAAATCCTGAAAGTAATACAGAGTACTATGCGACCTTTACTTATGACAATGGAGGCGAAATAGCAACAGTTGAAAATGTGGGTTTTCGACTCAGAGGAAATACCTCCCGAAATGCTGCAAAAAAGTCCTTTAAGATTTCCTTCAATAGTTTTGAATCGGGGCGAAAATTTCACGGTTTGGAGAAGATGAATCTCAATGGAGAACACAATGACCCTTCCATTATTCGCTCAAAATTGTGTTGGGATATTTTTGATGCAATGGATGTAATTGCTGCAAGGGCGAACCATGTCGAACTCTATATCAACAGTGATTATATGGGGCTTTACATCAATGTAGAGCATATTGATGAAGAGTTTTTGAAGGATAGATATCCCGACAATGATGGTGGGAATTTATATAAATGTCTATGGCCTGCTGATTTGAATTATGAGGGGATATCACCAGAAGAATACAAGAAAGAATCATCTGGAAGACGAAAGTATGATTTGAAGACCAATAAAGAGGCGGATGATTACAGCGATTTTGCCCACTTTATAAATGTACTAACCCAAACTGAAATGCCTGATTTTGAGGTGGCTATTAGTAAGGTGTTTGATGTGGATGTGTTTTTGAGGGTTTTAGCAGCAGATGTTTTTACGAGCAATTGGGATGGTTATTCCTTCAATATCAACAATTTTTATCTTTACCACAATCCCCGCACTGGTAAATTTGAATATTTGCCTTATGATCTTGACAACAGTTTTGGGATAGACTGGTTCAATATCAATTGGGGAACACGCAATGTGTATGACTGGACTTCTGATTCACATAACAATGTATTGACAGACCGTATATTGCAGGTTTCGGACTTCAAAGACCGTTACACTTATTACCTCCAAAAACTGGTGAATAACTACGCTCATCCTAATAATTTTTTTCCCCTTATAGACTGTTTACACGACCAAATTACTCCATTTGCAGAAGCCGATACTTATCGGACTTTGGACTATGGTTACAGTATTGAAGACTTTCACAATTCTTATGAGCAGAAACTTCAAGGGCATGTGAAGTATGGAATCAAAGACTACATCACAACCCGTCGAAACAATATTTTGACGCAGCTAGAACTCAAGAATATTGCTCCCATTATTCGTCGGGTCAATCATTACCCCATCGTTCCTCGAACAGATAGTCCCATCACATTTAAAGCCACAATAGAAGACGATTTTGATGTGTCTCCTGAAGTTGTTTTACATTATCAAATTGGAGATGGCGAATGGTTGGATGTAACTATGTTGGACAATGGTAGTCAAAATGATGTAGATGAGAGTGATGGCATTTATGCCTATGTCCTTTCTACCTTAAATCTTTCTACTGATACGCCGATTCGATATTACGTCACGGCTATGGATGGTACGAATTTACAAAACCGAGAGCCATTGGCTGGTGAGTATATTTTGGGGATAGGAGGAAGGCGACCTACTTTGAGAATCAATGAATTCATGGTTAGCAATAAGGAAACCATTGTAGATGAATTTGGAGAATACGATGATTGGATAGAACTCTACAATTCAGGTGAAGAGCCTATCTTTTTAGGAGATAAATTTTTGAGTGACAACCTGGGGAATCCCAATAAGTGGCAATTACCCGATATGACTTTAGCTCCAAAGGATTTTTTATTGATATGGGCAGATAATCAAACAGAGCAAGGAACTTTTCATGCAGATTTTAAGTTAAATAAAGACAGTGATGCCATTGGTCTTTTTGATACCAAAGAAAGTGGTTTTGCAGTAATAGACAGTTTTTCCTACGAGAATCTGGAGAGTGACATAACTTATGGCTTGGAAACAGATGGAGAAGGAAGTTTTACCGAATTGGCAACTTCATCACCTAATGGAACAAATATAACTGTTGATATTACTCAAAATAATGCTTATCAAAACCTTATTGAAGTGAAAGCAATTTCTCCAAATCCTTTTGACGAAAAAGTCGTCATAATGGCTTTTCTAAAGAAAGATGCTAAAATTGGAGTGACTTTATTTAATACTGAAGGTCAAAAAGAGGAATTATTACCACTTCAATATTTTTATTCAGGAAATATTGAAGTGGAGTGTGAAAACCTTCAAAAGATTGTAAGTGGCATATATATCTTGCAATTACGAATAGAAATAGAGAATGGAATGTCCGTTTTCGTACCTCTAAAACGAATATTGAAGTTGTGAGCTGATTATTTTTTTTATTTTCTGAAAAATTGCTGTAAGCTCAAAAAAAAATAGTATCTTTACAGCACTATCAAACTAATAGTATTTTTTTGGATAGCTTTAAGGTTTTGTTAGAATTCTTTGCTAGTCAGAAAATAGTTATATTTTTACTTTTATTTTTTTTTTTTAATTTTTTATCAGATGAATATTTTTGTAGCAAAGTTAAACTTTGACACTACCGAAGACGACTTACGAGATCTTTTTGAAGAATTTGGCGATGTTGACTCTGTCAAAATCGTAATGAACCGTGATACAGGCAAATCTAAAGGATTTGGATTTGTTGAGATGCCTAAAGATGATGAAGCACAAGCAGCTATTGACGAATTGAATGAATGCGAATTTGATCACCGTGTGATTGTAGTTAAGAAAGCAGAGCCAAGAGAAAACAGAGGCGGCGGTGGCGGCTACAACAGAGGCGGCGGAAGAAGCGGCGGCGGTGGTCGCGGTGGCAACAGAGGCGGCGGTGGCTGGAATGACAGAAACAGCGGCGGAAGCGATAGAAATAGAAGATACTAATCTAACCTGATGTGCATTATGCACTGAGAAAAAACAAAACCCCTATCTTTTTTGAAAGATAGGGGTTTTGCTTTATAACCCAACCAGTCAGATATTAAATGAGTGTAGGTGGTCAGAAATTAATGACTGTTTCCCTATAGGTTGTAATCAGTACTGGGACAAAAGATTAAAGACTTAAAATAAGCCTTTTTGTATTCAACGGTTTAG
>JBGCDY010000136.1:0-6120 GCA_045105835.1 Chitinophagales bacterium | reverse complement strand
TATGCCCATTATGAATGGCTGGGAATTTTTGGAGGAATACAGTAAAATACACAAAAGTGCAAGGGCGAAAGCTGTCATTATTACGCTAAGTACTTCATTGGAGGATAGTGACTACAAAAGGGCACATGACCTAAAGGTGGTCAGCGGCTTCCAAAACAAACCACTCTCCGCAAAAATAGTGAAGGAGATTATTGACAAATATCTTTGACGATTAAGGCTAAGCCAGAAAAATGAGTATTGTAGACATCGAATGTTTTTTAATAATTCTTCAGCAAAAATGCAATTAAAAACCTACCCAAACTACAACTCGTTTACTATTTTATAGGTATATTGTTCAAAGCCTTTACTTTGAATGAAGGTGCAGTATTGACGCCCGATGACTCCATTTTTGGAAGTTTGGGATGACTTTGTACTAACAGGTTTCTTCAAAACAAACAATTTTTACAGAATATTGATGGTGCGGGTAGCTCTGTTTTTGGGATGTGGCAGTGTATTGAACCACTTCAACCTTGTGAGAGACATTCCCGAATCCTACCACTCTATTGCAGCACTCGGAAAATTTAAAACATAAACCCATGTCTTTAACCAAACAAATAGCCAAACACCTAAGGGAAGTCTATTTTGGAGGTAACTGGACGACCTCCAACCTCAAAGAACATTTGGCAGATGTCACTTGGCAGCAGGCGACCACACAGGTCTATTCTTTGAATACCATTGCGACCCTTACCTTTCACCTCAATTACTACGTTCATGAAGTCTCGAAGGTATTGCAGGGAGCGCCATTGACTGCGAATGATAAATACAGTTTTGAGCATCCACGGATTGAATCCGCAGAAGATTGGGCGGCGTTTTTGGACAAGGTTTGGAAGGATGGTGAAAACTTTGCGAACTTGATAGAGCAATTACCCGATGATGTGCTTTTGAAGGATTTTACTGACAAAAAATACGGTCTCTATTTTCGGAACTTACATGGAATCATCGAACATGCCCACTATCACTTGGGACAAATTGTGGTGGTGAAGAAGATAATTTTGAAGAAAGAAGAGAGTTGAAGTCTTCCTAACACAAACCAAGATTCAATGTGCTTGCCCTCAGAAAAATATTTTTTTGAGGGCTTTTTTTGTGCAAAAGTTAAGAGAATCTAAAAACCATAAAAAGAGTTAAGGGAGGAACGAATTGAAATGTTGTGCCGTTATGGTGATTGTAATTTCGAAGTGAACGACTGATTATCAAAACCTTAATAATTGTTAATATTCAATCAGTCTTTTTCAGCGTTTACTCTTTAACCCTTTAAAACATTTATCATGATGTTAATTTCTTTTGCTAAAAACCGTATTAGAGTTTCTTTATTTTCTTTGGCTATTGCCTTGTTGATGTCCTCAAATATGTATGCAACAGCACCCACACCGATTGGTGTATCTTCACATTTCAAAGTATTGAGTGAAGAGGGGAGTCAAGCCATTGCGCTCTATATTCCAGAAGCCAATACAAGTAAAGTTTTGATTAAAATCAAGAATAATGAAAACGAAATCTTGTTTGAGAAGCGTGTGAAAGTTGAAAATGGCTATGCAAAAAAGTTCAACTTGAAAGGCTTGGAAGATGGAAACTATCAGATGACCGTTACGGACAAAGAAAAGGTGGTCAAACAAGCTTTTCAAATCTCAGGTGATGAGGTGTGGATGTCCGAATCAGAAAAAATATCTTTTATGCACCCAACTGTTCAGTACAACCAAGACCAAAAACTGATGAAGGTGGTTAGCTTCAACCAAGAACCTATTGGATTCAATGTTTATGACACAAAAGGCAATGTAATTCTAAGTGAAACAGGAGTTGAATCTGCCTCAAAAGCCTATAATTTATCAAGACTTGACAGAGGTGAGTACACTGTGGAAGTCTATTATGATGAAGGAGAGGTTTATACAGAAACGCTTCGTTGGTAGGCTGAACTAAGAATCGCTTCTTTTTGAAGTAGTATTGGGGTGAAATTTTGAAGTGAATCTTAAAAGGTTGGCTTCAAAATTTCACCCTTTTTTTATGGGACTTACCTGATTTTTTCTACTATTTTTTCTACTATTTTTTTGAAGGATTCTTTTATGCAAAAGTTAAGAGAATCTAAAAACTGTAAAAAGAGTTAAGAGGGGAACGAGTTGAAATTTTGTGCGGTTATAGTGATTGTAACCTTGAAATGAACGACTGATTATCAAAACCTTAATGATTGTTAATATTCGATCAGTCTTTTCCTCTTTAACCCTTTAAAACAGTTATCATGACGTTAATTTCTTTTGCTAAAAACCGTATTAGAATTTCTTTATTTTCTTTGGTCTTTGCCTTGTTGATGTCTTCAAATATGTATGCAACAGCGCCCACACCAATTGGTGCCCCCTCACACTTCAAAGTGTTAAATAAAAATGGGAATCAAGCCATTGTGCTCTATATTCCAGAAACCAATAGGGGCAAAATATTGATTGAAATTAAGAATAGCGAAAACGAAACCTTGTTCTATAGGCGTGTGGAAATTGAAAATGGCTATGCACAAAAATTCAACTTAAAAGGCTTGGAAGATGGAAGCTATCAGATGACCGTTACGGACAAAGAAAAGGTGGTCAAACAAACTTTTCAAATTGCGGGGGATGAAGTATGGATACCCAAATCGGAAAAAACGTCTTTTAGCCATCCCTTTGTACAATACAATAGCGACCGAAAATTGATGAAAGTAGTTAGTTTTACCGAAGAATCTATGGGATTCAATGTCTATGACCCAAAAGGTAATGTGATTATGGGTGAAACAGGAATTCAATCTGCTTCAAAGCCCTACAATTTGTCAGAGCTTGATAGAGGTGAGTACACTGTTGAAATCTATTATGAAGGAGAAGTTTATAGAGAGACGCTTCATTGGTAGATTGAACAAAGGGTGACTTCTTTTTTGAAGCAGTATTGGGGTGAAATTTTGAAGTGAATCTTAAAAAAGGTTGGCTTCAAAGTTTTACCCTTTTTTTGTGGGGCTTACTTGGTTTTCAACCAAAAGAAAAGTGGATGAAGTTTCTATCGTCTGACAACTATGTGGCAAGGGGTTAAAAATCATTGGATATCATAAATGACGGCAAAAACAATAAACCTATCCTCGCCAAGACAGGTGAATATAGCGGGCAAATGTGGAAGTTAACGAAATCAGGTGCTATCAAAAAAGCAGAGAACTAGCCTGCTGAAGCAAAGCCAACACAAAGCATCGCTGTATTTGCTGGGTATGATAGACCAACGGAATCTTCCTTTGCTTTGAGTTCCTCGTACCAATACAACTCTATGACAGGGGAAAATGTAATCGCTACTCCTTATGGAAGCACTGTCCGTTGTATTGAAGTAGTTAATTGGGGAAACAATAAAGTCAATATTCGCACCTATGACTTCAATGGGAAAGCCTGTGGACAGTAAATGCTCTCTATTTTACTCTACAAATACTCCACTAAAATAAGCGGAGGAGGAGACTAATCCTCAAAACATAAATCTCTTAAATAATAAGATTTACAATCATTGAACTTTTCTCAGAAATCGTCGTTGCCTCTATAGGGAACGGCGGTTCTTTTTACACTCAAATAAAAAACTCCATTGCTATAAAAACAATGGAGTCTTAGAATTAAGAATTTGTATTATAATCGAATTGTCTATTTATTAATTGAAAATGCCTAAACAATTTCTGTAATCAAATCTTCTTTGCTTTTTCTGACTTTTTTAAGATTGACCAGCCAGTCTTTGTCCGTCGCTCTATAACCCAAGGTAAGTACAACACAACTTCTCAATCCCTTCTCTCTTAAACCCAATATTTTATCCAATGCTGCTGGGTCAAAACCTTCTAAGGGAGTGCTGTCAACTCCTTCAAATGCAGCAGCGACGATTCCATGTGCAAAAGCAATGTATGCTTGTTTGGCGGCATGGTTAAAGTTTACTTCTGCATCTTTTTGAGGGTAACTACCCAATAACATTTGGCGATAGTTTTCCCAGCCCTCATTTTTAAATCCTCTAACCGTATTTGTCAAATCAAACTGTTTGTTAATTCTATCCGCCGTATAGGTATCCCAAGCTGCAAATACCAACAAATGCGAACAATCAGTTATCACGGATTGATTCCAAGCGATGGGTCTAATCTCTTTCTTCACCTCTTGATTCGTAATGACAAAGACTTCAAAAGGCTGCAATCCACTTGATGTTGGAGCAAGCGATATCGCTTCGATGATATTGTCAATTTTTTCTTGAGGCACTTTTTCGCCATTCATGGCCTTGGCAGCATAACGCCAATTCAGTTTATCTAATAACTCCATATTTGTTTTTGATTTATTAATATTTTTAAATTATCTGCAAAGGTACTTAATATTCTAAGTACGCTTATTTCAATTCTTTCAACAAAGTATTAGCTGCTAACTTTCCTAAGTTATTAGATGCCAAAGGACTTGCTCCAGTGATTAATTTTCTATCCAAACAAACAGTATCATCTGACTTAGTATTCATAAGTTTAGCTCCTAAACTCTTCAATTTTTCGCTCAAACCCCAAGGCATATGCCCTGGCAAATAACCAATCATTGGTGTCTGTTTATCCACAGAATCTGGGAAGACAGCCATTTCATATCCTTGGTAAAGAAATTTCTGATTATTTAGCGTGGTGGCTAAAAGTGAACCTGGTCCGTGACAAAGAGTTATTGTAAACAAGTCATTTTGATGCGCCCAGTTCAATATTTTCCCAACGTTTTTATCTTCAGGAATGCCTAACATAGCTCCATGTCCACCAGGTACAAATACTGCTGCATACGATGCGGACTCGGCAAAGGAAGTATCCACAAACTCTTGCAGTTTTTTAGGTCGCTCAAAACTGGATTTGTATTCATTGTAGATAGCTTTTACATGCTCATCTTTATTCGGAAAAGCCCACATTTCAAAAACTACTGGCTTGCCAGTTGGAGTGGCTATTTCAAAATCAAAACCTGCATTCCTTAGATGTAGCATAGGCAATAAAGCTTCTACTGGGTGGTTTCCTGTAGAAAACTTTTTACCATTTTGCATGGTCATGTTTTTTTGTTCTGTGAAAATCGCCAGAATCTTCGATTTCTTTCCTTGGTATTTCGTGTATGAAATATTCTCAAAATCAGTTTTGGGAGAAGTCGCCAATTTTAAAGCAATTTTTGAAGGACTGTAAGACCCGTCTGATTCCAATTTGGGAGCAATACCTAATAATCTTTTTAGCATTTCTATCTTTTTTATTGAATGAAAATGCAAAGATAGGGTTCAGGTAAGTCCTAAAAATTGACCTATGGTAAGAAACTATTTTGGTTCTCTGACTAAAACGGTGAAGGGAGACTACAATAGTCTATTAGTCCTCAAAAGAGCTGGCTATCATTATGAAAAGAGAATAACCTTAAAAAGGTGAACTACCGAAGTCTTGGTTCATGGTTTTGCCAAAGAACCACTATTTTTTTGCTTTTTTTAATCTAATACGACTCAAGCTTTCTTGCGTGATACCTAAATAGGATGCGATGTGATAATTGCGGGTGTACTGCTCTATATCTGGATATTGCTCCAAAAACAAATCATATCTCTCCAAGGCGGTTAACTGCAATTGATTCAAAATTCGCTTATGCAAACTAACCACATGACGCTGTAAAAGATTTCTTTGAAAGGGTTCGTATTCAGGGAATAATGTAAGTGTTTGGTTGAGTTTTTTAGCATCAAATTCAATGACGCTTGATTCTTTGAGGCATTCTACGGTTAGTGTTGCAGATTCATCACTGTGAATAGCGATGTAATCACTTATCCACCAATTTTTGATAGCAAATTGCAGGGTATGTTCTTTGCCATTTTTGTCGATACAGTAGGAGCGTAGGCATCCATCTGTCACAAAATATATTTTGTTTACATTTTCTCCTTGCCGTATTAAGACTGCCCCTTTAGGGAAGGCCCTTTTTTTTGAAATAGAAAAAAAATATTCTTCTGCTTCTACGCTTAGGTTTATGCTACGTTTAATTTTTTTGATTAACTCTTTCAACTTTTAATAATGATTTTCTGGGTTCAGGACAAAAGTATGTTTATTCAATAGAGTGTGTCACAAATCGGTTGTCGGATTTTATTTCTTTTATA
>JBGCDY010000135.1:0-4317 GCA_045105835.1 Chitinophagales bacterium | reverse complement strand
TGTTTTGAGTAGACCTTCAATACCTGCTTTTGTGCATGAATATTTTGGTTTGCTTCAAAGGGTATTTTATTTGGGGTGGACTTTTTGGTTGGTGATTTTGGGGGTGTTTTTTGTGGGATTGAAGGTGGATTAGTTTTATTTTAGGAGGATTGGAAGAAGTGTTAAAACATTTCTATTTCTGCCTTTGTTTTTATTGGAAAATCGTATTTTTATCGAAAGTAAAACTCCAATGAAGAATACAAACAATAAACTTCCTATTTACAAATTTTCCTCATTTACAGAAACAATGGCAGCAGCAGCTTTTAAGTTGAAACAGGAATTGGAGGTAGATGGATACCTAACAGACTGGTTGCAAAAAGCTGAGGGAATTACCGTAGAGGAACATGAGCATCAAAACTTGCTTAGATTAAATAATAGGTTGTTGTTATTTGTAAGAGGTTGGAATGAGCAAGAATTGAGGGAAAAATTTATCAGCCTAATTATAGACATGGTAGATTTTGACCTGTATGATATGGAGGTGACTTCTTTTGCAGAAAGAGAAATGAAAATCATCTACAATAACAACATTCTTCAAGGTAAAGTGGAATGGATGGTAGCCAGTGGTTTGCATGCTCCTAAACAGCCTTTCTTTTTCATCCATGAGTACAAAAAAGAAAAAGATTCTTCGAATGATCCTGTAGGACAACTTTTGGTAACGCTTTGTGTCGCTCAATTATTGAATAATCAAAAGCCTAAAGCCAATCTTTTTAATCCTGAACCAAGCTCTTTTAATGATATACCTTTGTACGGAACATATATTATTGGGCGACTATGGTTTTTTGTGCGTTTAAAGGATAACCGTTACTATATTTCTAAGGCATACAATAGTGAGGAAATGGATGAGTTGGTTTTTATTTATAAAATGTTGAAGGCTCAAAAAGAGATGATTATTGAGTTGGTGAAATGAACATAATTAGAGGGTAAATTTCTGTCATTGGCGTGTTTGATTTTGATGATAATTTTTATAGTACTCTTTTTGAGTCACCTTATATTTCCACACCGAATGAACTTTCACAACAGCCTGTGTTTATTATTGAGCAGCTTGTAAATGAATCTATTGAATGAGCAATCAACAAAAACCTAAAACATCTAAAAGAATGAACACACATGCCTCCAAATCAATACTCTTATTGCTCATAACCTGCCTTTTTGGCTTCAATTCCAATGCTCAAACGACGGTTGAAAAGACCGAAAATGGCTGGACGTTGATGGTAGAAGGAAAACCAATGGAGGTGAAAGGAGTCACTTTTGGGTATGGGAATGAGGTGGAAGACTATGACAGTTATTTTGAAGACCTCCAATTCCTTGGTGTGAATACCATTAGAACTTGGTCCACTGGCAAAAATACCCCGCAACTACTCGATGCTGCCCATCGACATGGCATTCGGGTGATGGTCGGTATTTGGATGCGGCATGGTCGTCCTGGCATGGAAGACGATGATAGTTTCAACTACCTTGAAGACAAAGAAGGCATGGAAAAAATGTATGAAAGTGCTGTCCAAACGGTACAAAAGTATAAAGACCATCCTGCGGTATTGATGTGGGGAGTTGGCAATGAAGTCTATCTGAATACGGCGACAGATGCCGAAAAAAAGGCCTACTCTTTATTCTTGGAAAAAGTATGTAGCCAAATCAAGGAATTGGACGAAAATCACCCCATTACATCTGTAGAAGCGTGGACTTTCGGATTGGAGTGGTGGGAAAAGTGGGTGCCTTCTCTGGACATTTATGGACTCAACTGCTATGGTGCAGGAGCAAATTTGTTGGCTGATGAATTGGAGAAAAAAGGGGTCAAAAAACCTTATGTGATTACCGAATTTGGAGTGACAGGGGAATGGGATATCCAACAAGAAAAAAACGGCATCAAAATAGAACCGACTGACAATCAAAAATACGATGCCATTGCAGAGGGCTACCCAAACTGGATTAAAAGCAAAGCTACCTGTCTGGGAGTGTATGTGTTCCATTACAGCAATGGAACGGAATTTCTCGCCCCTTGGCTATTCACACATTACCGCAAAATGTACCGCCCACAGTATTGGGCAATCAGGGAAGCCTATACGGGAAACAAGCCCACGAATCACATTCCTCTTATTGAAAAATTTGAACTGCCCGACTCCAAACTGAATAGTGGAACATGGGTGCCTGTATCTTTATCTGCATCAGATGTTGAAAATGAGGCCTTAGAGGTTGATTTCTTTTACAACCAAAGAACGGGAACCCGCAAACGACGTGACCAAATCAATCCACTGCTGCACCGAGGAAACCTTCAAGATGGTTTTGAAATCCAATTGCCGAATGAAGATGGGGCTATCAAAGTCTATGTCAATGTCAAGGACAGCTTCAATAATGTGGGGATTGCCTCGACCTCTATTGTGGTCATCGACAAGGAGGCGAGTGAAAAAAAATACCTTGCTGCAAAAACAATGCTTCCTTTTTATGTCTATCAGGAGGGCAATGAAATGCCCTATGCTCCTTCAGGTTATATGGGAAACATTGACCACATTGAAGTGGATTTGCAGCATGAAAATGAAGTATATGCAGGAAAATATGCCTTGAAGATTGGCTATACTGCAAATGAAAATTGGTATGGAGTCGGTTTTGTGAATCCTGCAAATGACTGGGGAGATATTCTTGGAGGCTACGATATTTCGGGTGCAAAAAAGTTCAGTTTTTGGGCGAAAGCAAACGACACGAATGTAAAGGCGACCATTGGTTTTGGGCTGATAACCAAGGACAAACCCTTTCCAGATACGGCAAAGGAATCGAAAGAAATCGTTTTGACTACCGAATGGAAACAGTATTCTATCAAGCTAAAGAAACTCGACCTGAGTTGTATTCGCTCTGGCTTGGTTATTTTTTCAAGTAGCGATGGATTTTCGCATGAAATTTACTTGGATGATGTGGTATTTGAATAGTCAGAAAGGGAACTGTTTTTGAAGTTCACACGTTATTTATTACATTAGAAGACTTGCTATAGTTCTTTGGTGTTGAAAGCCAACGGTTCGTATAGGCATCAATCCAGAAACTGGAATTAAGTTGCGAATACCAACACACAATAACTTATCAATATTAGCCTCAATACCGTGTAACGAACGTTTTTTGATGTTTAGAAGGGCATCGCCCTGACTCTATTTGTAGAAAAATATCTTGGAATAGGAATCATAGGAGCGTAGCTTCGGCACGGTTAAGTGACTGATTTTCCATGGTGTCGAGGCTACGCCCCTTATGAAAATCCTGTTTGGAATGAGTTCTACAAATAGTGCCGCAGCAATGCTGCTGGAATAGTAGATTATTTCCGTTGCAGTGTACTCAACCATAGAATCATACTCAAAAGAGAATGCCAAATTATGAGCTATAAACCTGAAGACGGATTCCCCTATTATTTTGAACTCACAAAGGGCAATGACTTAAATACACTTTTCACTTCATTATCTACTTTTACACTTCTAAAACCAATTAACGAAGAAATGGCTCGGTATCGCTATGCCTCAGACAAGTGGAGCATTAAACAAATTGTGGGGCACATTACTGATCATGAAAGGATAAAAATGTTTAGAGCGTTCCAATTAAGTAGAAATGAAAAAGTGCAACTCTGGGGCTACGATCAGAACTTTTTGGTAGAGAATAGTCGCTTTGAAGAATTAACAATGCAACAATTAGTTACTGACTTTACGAACGTTAGGAAAGCTTCCATTAGTTTTATTGATACCTTATCTGAACGTCAATTGAAAATAAGAGGTTGGGCTCGACAATATGAAATTTCGCTTGAAGCATTTCTCAAATCAATTATTGGTCATGAAATACACCACATAAAAATCATTAAAGCAAAATACATACATTAGTTCGGTGTTGTATTAATGATGCATTGAAATCAACACAATGAAATGATTATTAAGCTTTTACTCCTCCAATAAATTGAAAAATGGATTGCAATATTCACTAATTGAATACAAAAAATAAAATACCTAATCCACCTTCACAAATTTTGAAGTCCACTTAACATTCCCCAACTCATCCCTAAGCATTGCAGCATACAAACCCGTAGATAAATCTCTAACATCCAATTGAGTAGCATTGGAGATCAGTTCCATATGCAGAACCGTTTGACCATTCGTATTCATCAACGAAAGCGTATGATTTTCAAATATTGCAGTTTCAAATCTAATGAAATCCGTACTTGGGTTGGGGTACATATTTGCAGCCTGCAAATCAAAAGCTTCCACACTTGTAGTATTCCCTGCCTCCAATAATTCAATCATTTTCCGTCCCATTTCC
>JBGCDY010000134.1:0-12668 GCA_045105835.1 Chitinophagales bacterium | reverse complement strand
TACCTGCAATAAAAACCTGACCGCAGTTAGAACCATCAGTCGAGCCTTAACCCAAAACGGAATTGGCGTGTTGCGCTTTGATTTCACAGGCTTGGGGCAAAGTGAAGGCGAATTTGCAGACACTAATTTTGCGTCCAATGTGGAGGATTTGGTGGCAGCTGCTGATTTTTTGAAAGCCAATTTTGGCAAGGTAGAATTGTTGATTGGTCATTCCTTTGGAGGTGCCGCAGTATTGTTGGCAAATTCAAAAATTGAAAGTGTCAAAGCAGTTGTAACCGTTGGGGCACCTTCAGAAACTGTTCATGTCCAGCACCTCATTGGCTCTAAAAAAGAAGAAATTGAAGCAAATGGGAAGGCGAATGTAAGTATTGGAGGACGACCGTTTACCATCAAAAAACAGTTTTTGGAAGACATTCAGAATCGAAATTTTGAAGAGGTTATCCATGAATTGGGCACCGCCTTATTGGTATTGCATTCTCCACAGGATCGAACCGTGACGATAGACAATGCTGCCAAAATTTACAAAGCAGCTCGCCACCCCAAGAGTTTTGTGACCTTGGATGGTTCAGATCACTTGATGTCCAATAAAGAGGATTCTTTTTATGCGGGCGAAATGATTGGCTGTTGGGTGAAACGTTATGTGCCACGCCCCAAAGAAAATCCATTGACTACCCAAAAACAGGCAGTTGTTCGGACGGGTGATGTGGGTTTTGTGACGGAAGTAGTGACAGGTAATCATCGATTCATTGCCGACGAACCCATTGAAGTAGGAGGGGATGACTTTGGTCCTACGCCTTATGATTTATTGGTGTCGGGCTTGGGAGCTTGTACAAGCATGACTTTGCAGATGTATGCCCGTCGCAAAAAATGGGATTTACAGGAGGTAACCGTTCATTTGCATCACCAAAAGGTACACGCCAAAGATTTGGATGATGTAGAAGACTCCAAAGGGAAAATTGACTTGATTGAGCGTTGTATCGAAATGGAGGGAGATTTGAGTCCAGAACAAAAACAACGATTGCTCGAAATTGCAGATAGGTGCCCTGTCCACCGTACTTTACACGGCGAAATTGTAGTGAAAACAGAGTTATTGAAGGAGGTTTGAAATCTTAAAAAAAGCTAATTTTGATTTTTAGGAAACTTTTTAGGTAATAATCTTTTTTACTTACTTGAGAGGTCTTCTACTTGAATGTACAACTTCTCAACATTCAGAACCATCAACCTTCAACGAAAACCGCAAAATGAGCGAAATACTGGAACCTATTGTGCTGATAGACTACGAGAAAGGCGAAGAAGCCCATATTGTTACTTACCCTGTCAATACATTTGAAGAAATACTCTATGCTGCAAAACGCATCAACCAAGACTTGTTTAATGGGGATTGGCAGCTCTCTTTTTTGGATGAAAACAAACAACCTGTTGCCATCAACCAAGACCATATACTTGAAGATTATTTAGAAAAAGACATTTATAGTTTTTACTGGGCATATAGAGAGAAACGCAAAAAAGCTCCGAAACCAAGCGGAGGAAGCCGAGCTGCAAGTGCCAGAGAGCGAGTACGCAAAAGATGGAGAGGAAGCGAAGGAGCTCAAGCTGCCAATCGTGCGCCTCAACAAAAAACAGAGAAACAAGGAGCACCAACGAAGGTGAGACAGGTCAAACGAAAAAAATACGCTCACGTTGGCAAACGGGTGATTGCTTTTTGGATTGATCGGTTGATTATTCTGATGTTGGCGATGATGATTTTCAGAGCAGGACCTGCTGCAATAGGTTTCATTTGGTGGTTGTACTTTGCTATTACCGAAAGTTCTAAACACCAAGCTTCTTATGGCAAGCGTATTATGGGTTTGAAGGTTGAACACGCTGAAGGTAGAGCGATGACTTTTACGGAAGCAACAGTTCGTATTTTTACAAGATTCTTATTGAGTTTTGGCTCTATCTTAGCACTCTTTACCAAAAAACGACAAACCTTACACGATTTGGTGACAAATACGATTGTATTGGATACAGATGATTAGAATGTGAACCAAGTGGCTTGCTGCAATTGCAGGTGCGTATGACGAATACGATTATTGAATGTAATGTAAGTATCAAAAAAGCAGCTTTCCCACAGTCGGGAAAGCTGCTTTTTTGGTTTATTTCTGCTATTTAAGAGGACAACCATTAAATAGTTTTTATTTTTGCACGAAAATTAATAAAATCGCATAATTGTATGGAATTTAAAGACGTAGTAGCAGTAAGTGGTATGGGGGGATTGTTTGAAATAATCTCTCAACGTGCAGATGGAATGCTGATTCAACCAATAGGAGGTAATAAGAAGAAGTTTGTATCCAACAGAATACATACCTTTTCTCCTTTGGACAAGATTGGGATATATACTTTGGATGGTGATAGTTTGCCCTTGGAAGATGTGATGCGAAATCTACACAAAGATGTAGATGCTGGTGGAACAATTCCTAAATCAAGCGCAAAGTCTAATGAGTTGAAAGCGTTTTTCAACCGAGTAATGGAAGACTATGATGAGGAAAGAGTCTATGTGAGTGATATCAAAAAGGTGATAAAATGGTATGCTATATTAGCAGAGCATGATTTGATTACTGAGCCTGTTGAAGCGGAAGCAGAAACGGAAGAGGGAGATAAATCTGAAGAAGGCACAGAAGAAAGTGCAGAAACAGAGACGACTACTGCTGATGTAGAGTAAATTGGCTGCAAAAGGACTTTTGAAGGTGTAGCTATATTTAAGTAGCGAGACTTTTATTCAAAGATAATAGTGCTTTGTGAATGAAGTATTGTGCAATCTGAATTGTTTAAAATAATTGAATATCAGTTGTTCACAATGATGAGTATTGTTAATTTGAATTTCACAAAGAACTATCGCAGATTTTATATAAATTGTAATCGTTTGAATGAATAGGATTCTATTCAAAATAGTATCCTTTTCCTTTAAGCGTTACTTTTAGCTTAAAATAAAGTCTGAAATTAAAAGGAATAAATAAACGCAGTAAATATTTTTTGATTTTAGGTTAAGAATCAATTTTAGCTTTTTGAAATAAAAGCGATGCTGGTAAAAACAGAAGGACTGAAATTGATTCTATATACCATGAAAACATAACTTTACTTTACACGTTTAGCTTTAATAGAGAGGAGTCATCGTTTATTGATAATGAATATTCATCCAATGGCTCAAAAAATATATAAAATTAAAAATACAGACATTGCGAATGAAATCAGTAACAATCCCCCAAAAATACAAAAGACAATACCTACCTACTAATTTTGCTTTCACTAGCTGGGCCGATTTAGAACCTTACGCAAAAGACTT
This sequence comes from Chitinophagales bacterium, assembly GCA_045105835.1. GTDB lineage: Bacteria > Bacteroidota > Bacteroidia > Chitinophagales > UBA2359 > JAUHXA01. The sequence continues at coordinate 9,346 of JBGCDY010000134.1, read as the reverse complement.
AACAACAAGAGGTATTCAAAACCTTGAGGATTTGCGAAAATGGATGAAAGACACCAATGAACTGCAAATGGTCGTAGGTGAAGAAATCCGTTGGTTGATGGTCAAGTCTACTTGTGATACAACAGACGAAACCATAAAAGCTGCATACGAAAATTTTGTAGCCAATATCCAACCGCATCTTACCAAGTTGGGACATCAATTGGATGTTAATCTTTTAGAAAGTCCTTATTTAAAAGATTTAGACCAAGAAGAATATTTTATTCACATCAGAGCTACCCAAAAAGCGGTCGCTCTTTTTTGTGAAGCAAACATTCCTTTACAAACTCAATCAAAATTAACAGAACAAAAATACGGCAAAATCACAGGTGCTTCAACAGTCACAATTGACGGTGAAGAACTCACCATGCAACAAGCTGCAAAAAAGCTGACGAGGCGTGATAGAGATTTGAGGTCACGGGTTTACAATGCATTGATAACACGCAGACTGCAAGACAAACAAACGCTCAACGATTTATTTGATGAGCTAGTAGAAATGCGCCATCAAATGGCATTAAATGCCAACTACAAAGACTACAGAGATTACAAATTTGCCGCTATGGGGCGTTTTGATTACACTGTAGACGATTGTTTTCAGTTTCACGATTCTATTGCTAAGGTGATGGTGCCTTTGTCCGATCAAATTGACCACAGGCGAAAAGTAGCCTTGGGTTTTTCAGACTTACATCCTTGGGATATGTCGGTAGATCCTCTTGGGAAACCTCCATTGAAGCCCTTCGATAAGACTCCTGAACTTATCGAAAAGGCAGCAGCATGTTTGGATCGAGTGAAGCCAAAGTTTGGTGATTACCTACGCATCATGGACAAAATGGGACATTTGGATCTTGCTTCTCGAAAAGGGAAGTCTCCAGGAGGGTACAATTGTGGAATGCCCGAAACAGGTGTGCCATTCATTTTTATGAATGCCGTAGGCTCGATGAGAGATGTCACTACAATGGTTCACGAAGGTGGTCATGCCATTCATTCCTTTTTGACCAAAGACCTCGAACTACTTACTTTCCAGAGCGTTCCGTCCGAAGTGGCAGAATTGGCTTCTATGTCAATGGAGCTAATCAGCATGGAGCATTGGGGAGCAAGCTTTTTTGACAACAAAGAAGAATTGGTGCGAGCCAAAATCCAACAATTGGAGAAGGTCATCAGCGGACTTCCTTGGATTGCATTGGTGGACAAATTCCAGCACTGGATATACACCAATCCAAAGCATACCGCTGCTGAAAGAGAAGAAGCGTGGAGAGATTTCCAATCAGACTTTGAATCAAATGTCACCAACTACGATGGCTTAGAAGAATACCGTGCATCAAGCTGGCTGCAACAATTGCACATCTTTGAAGTACCTTTCTACTACATCGAATACGGAATGGCACAATTGGGAGCGATTGCAGTTTGGCGCAATTACAAACGCAACCCTCAAAAAGCCCTCGAACAATACGAAGCGGCATTGACTTTGGGATACACCAAAACAATTCCTCAAATTTACGAAACTGCTGGCATCGAATTCAATTTCTCATTGGAATATGTCGAAGAGTTGGGCGCATTCGTGACAGATGAATTACACGAATTATACGACCAATTGGATAGCTTATCAAGAGCCAATTCTTTGGTGGAAACGGTATAGAAAACAATTTTTTTGCTATAAAAAAAGCGCAAACGACTGATAAATCAACAGTTGTTTGCGCTTTTCTTTTGAGTTTCTACTCCTGAAAAATATTTTTCGGCCTATAGACAAATTGTTCACTCAAATATTTTTCCCTCACAATAGGGTCATTTGCAGCTTCTCTGGGCGTTCCCGAAAAGAACATATCTCCCTCACTCAGGATGTAAACCCGTTCGGTAATTGCTAAGGTCTCATGCACATTGTGGTCAGTGATAATGACTCCAATTCCTTTGAATTTGAGTTTTGCTACAATTTTTTGAATATCTTCTACTGCAATCGGGTCAACCCCTGCAAAAGGCTCATCCAACAAAATAAACTTGGGGTCAACCGACAATGCCCTTGCTATTTCCGTTCTCCGCCGTTCTCCACCACTCAATACATTTCCTGGACTGTCCTTGACATGCTCCAAACTAAATTCATCCAAGAGTGTAGCCAATTTAATTGCCTGTTCCTTTTTAGTCAACTTCGTCATTTCCAATACCGCCGCAATATTGTCCGAGACCGAAAGCGTCCGAAAAACAGAAGCTTCCTGTGGTAAATAACCAATTCCCAACCTCGCCCGTTTGTACATCGGCAAGTTGGTGATTTCCAAATCGTCTAAAAAAATGCGCCCACTATCAGGTTTTATAAGACCAACGATCATATAGAAGTTAGTAGTCTTTCCAGCTCCATTGGGGCCTAATAAACCCACAATTTCACCTTGTTGTACCTGTACCGAAACCTCATTGACGACGGTACGTTTGCCGTATTTTTTGACCAATTTTTCTGAACGAAGTAGCATATAACAGTGATTAGTTAATTAGTAATTAGATTCCCTATGATTAAGAACGAATTGCAGCAAAATAGAGTTGGTTCAATCTATTCTTTCTTGGTTTTCCAAGTACAAACCACCTTCCTTATCTTCCACACTTTTGAAGCAAATCTTCATACGTTTAAGCAAACGTTCGCCAAGATAATCTTTCAAGTTTTCAAACTTGACAAAAGTAAAACCATGATGTTCTTCGGAGTCGATTCTAATCGCTGCAATTTGAGCTTTTGACAAAATTCCTCCATCAAAAATAAACATCAAGCTCTCCAAATAACCTTCTATTGAAGGGTTGTAATCCACACAAATCAAGCGATTTATTTTTACTTCAATCCCCAACTCCTCGTCAATCTCTCGCAAACAAGCTTGATAAGGAGATTCATTTGCTTCTACGGTTCCTCCAGGAACTTCCCAATTGTCTTTGTAAGTAGGCTGTACCAACAAAATACCGCCTGCCTCATTTCTAATCAATGCCCCCGCACCCATTCTCTTCTTATTCAGAGATCTTTGAAACTCTAAACTACCCATGATTTTGTGCTTTTTGTTTTCGCTGCAATTCCATCAATTTGATTTGCTGCAAATAAGTGTATTGTGACAAGGATTTAGCAATCACAAAACCATAAAAACCATCCAAAAAACCCCGTCTCAGCCAATAAACGGTTAGGAACTTAATCCAAGGTTTGAAGAAAATAATGAGCCAGTTGGTTCTTTTGCCTTGCTCAAACAAATACTTTGCAGAAGAAGAAGTTAAATTATTGACAGAGTGTATTCTATCTGCAACATTGTCATCTGAATAATGGAGAATATCCCCCTTCAATTTCCCTAAACTTGCTCCTTCAAGTGGCTCTATTCTATCATGCGGAGTCGTTCCTGTACAAATTGCCTTTCTACGGTCGAAAATTCGCATCTTAGGATCGGGATACCAAGTTCCATATCTGATCCATTGACCTCCAATTCCATTCAATCTATTTGTCACATAACAATCATATTTCCAGTTTTGCTTCAATGCCAAAACCTCTTTTTCCAATTCTTCCGAGACACATTCATCCGCATCCAAAGCCAAAATGAAATCATATTTTGCATTTTCAACTGCATAGCCCCTCTGTTCGATATAGCCTTCAAAAGGATGCTCCAAAATACGTGCACCTTTTGAAGCTGCAATCGCCACCGTATCATCGGTAGAGTAGGAGTCGACCACCAAAATTTCATCTGCAATATTTCGCACCGAATCCAAGCATCGAGCAATGTTTGCGGATTCATTGAAGGTAATTACCACAACAGAAAGTTGTTTTGCGCTGGTATGTATTTGATTTTCTATGGGTTTTGGTTTTATATGTGTTCGGTAGAGACGTTGCATTGCAACGTCTTTATGGTACGTGTTTTTAAGGTTCAATTTCGTTGCACTGCTTCGTCAGTATAGTTGAGCCTTGCGAACCATTAAATTCTTGTTTAATTTTACACTTCAAAAGTAAACAAAAAAAGCATGACTCAAAATAAACAATCTTGGGTAGAAGTAGCACCCGATTCTGATTTTTCGATATACAATCTTCCCTATGGAATTTTTAAAGCAAAAGGTCGAGGACCAAGAGCAGGAGTAGCCATTGGCGATTCTATCTTGGACCTGTATGCCGTCGCTCGTTTGGGATTATTGGATGACCTGAACATCTCTTCAACAGTTTTTCAGCAGCCTGTATTGAACGACTTTATTGCATTGGGCAAGCCTTACTGGACAAGTCTACGAGCAAGGTTGACCGAACTTTTATCTGCCAATAATGAGGAGCTGAAACCCCATTCAGACAGCGTTTTGGTGGATAGAATCACTGCTACAATGTACTTGCCTGTGACTGTGGGTGACTACACCGATTTTTATTCAAGCAAAGAACATGCGACGAATTTGGGAACGATGTTTAGAGGTGTTGAAAATGCCTTGATGCCCAATTGGAAACATTTACCCGTGGGTTATCATGGACGTGCATCTTCGATTGTGGTTTCGGGTACACCCGTTCACCGCCCTAAAGGTCAAACGATGGCAGCAGGAGCAGATGCACCAAGTTTTGGCGCTTGTAGCTTGTTGGATTTTGAGTTGGAAACAGCTTTTATTGTTGGTAAGAATACTGCCTTGGGAGAATCTATTCCTGTTGCAGAAGCGGAAGATGCCATCTTTGGAGTTGTTTTGTTCAATGACTGGTCAGCGAGAGATATTCAAAAATGGGAATATGTGCCATTGGGCCCATTCTTAGGCAAAAGTTTTGCCTCTTCAATCTCTCCGTGGATTGTGACCATTGACGCACTCGACCCATTCCGAATCGAAAACTATCCGCAAGATGTGCCTGTTTTGCCCTACCTCAAATCCCCTGAAAACAAACGATTTGATGTGAATTTAGAAGTGGCTTTGAAGCCCAAAAATGGCGAAGAAAAAGTAATTTCTCGCTCCAATTTCAAATACATGTATTGGAATATGCCCCAACAATTGGCACATCACACCGTCAATGGCTGCAATGTGAAAGTGGGGGATATGTGTGGAAGTGGTACGATTAGTGGCACAACGCCAGACAGCTTTGGCTCGATGTTGGAGCTGACTTGGAGAGGTGAAAATCCAATGGAAATGCCTGATGGTACAACTCGAAAATTTCTGAAAGACCATGATACTTTGATTATTCGAGGGTATAGCGAAAAGGATGGTATTCGGGTAGGATTTGGAGAGGTAACTGGGGAGGTTTTGCCAGCTATTTAAGTATAAAGACAAAAGATTTTAGACAAAAGACGAGTCTAATCTCGCGCGCATTTGTAATGCGTGTGCATAATTTCTGTCGTTTGAAACGACAAAGTATTTACACACTCGTCACAGACGAGCGCGAGATTTGTAACTAAAACTCACACGCATTTGTAATGCATGTGCACACTTAATCCTGTCGTTTGAAACGACAAAGTATTACACACTCGTCACAGACGAGCGCGAGTTTATTTTTATAAACTGCTTATTTGTTTGCGGTCAATCGCCCATCGCTCTGTTTCCATTCAAACAACTGCAAAACGTCATTGTTATTCGCCACCAAAACGCCTTTGTTTCCATTCGCCAATTGCAGCCAAGCCAATTGACGGACTTCTTTATTGGCAAAAAATCCACTTTCAGAAATGGGCATTGCAGTAGGTTGAGCCGTATTATTACCCATCAAAACCGTTCCGATTCCAGCATCATAGCGTACTGTTTCGACTTCGATTCCATAGAAATTACCTGCCATTATCAGGTCTTCAAAACCATCTCCATTTAAATCCTGATTTAGGATGCCCATAGTCGTCGAAAACTGGGCTTCGTTGGGAAGTGGCTTCAATTGAAATTGACCATTCCCTTTGTTTATCAAGATACAACTTCTGAGTTCATCTGCTTGGTAGTGAAGTGCATCATTCAGAGATTCGCCATAAATTTCTTCGACACTTGCTGTTGCAAATTTTTCATAAGTAGGAAACTTCTTTTCGATAAAAGGCATTTGTTCGGAAGAGCATTCTCGCCCACGAACGGGTAATTTCAAGCCCTTTTGTTTGTCTCCATTCACCAATACAATGTCCAAATTTCCACTTTTGTCGAAGTCGCTGCAATAGACTTCAAAGGATTTTTTGTTGTTTACTTTGAACTTGCTGTTCAGTCCCAAATTGCCCAAAGCATAATCGGTGTCGCCATCGCCATCAATGTCGGTTGCTGCAATACTGAACCACCAGCCTCGGGTGTTTTCTAAGCCCAAATCAGGGCTGGCTTTTGTGAATCTTCCATCCTTGTTTTGGAAGATACTGATGGGCATCCATTCGCCGACTGCTATCAAATCACTGTCTCCATCTCGGTCATAATCCGACCAAATGGCATCTGTGACCAATCCCATTTCTTCCATTTCGAGCGCATGAGTTGTGGTGATGTCGGTAAATTTTCCACCATCGTTTTGGAGCAAATAGCTTTTGGCTGGGAAAGGGTATTTGGCAGGGATGATTCTGCCACCTACAAAAAGGTCTAAATCACCATCTTGGTCAAAGTCATTTGCCGCTACACAGCCACCACTACTGAGCATTTTGGGGAGTTTATCCTTTGTCACTTCAAAAGCTCCTTTGCCATCATTGAAGTACAAACGGTCTTGTAGTTCTGGCGCATTTTCTGCAAACTCATTGCCGCCACTGACCACATACAAATCTAAGTACTCGTCACCATCTGCATCAAATAAAAGAGCTGCAATGTCTTCATATTGAGCCTCTGACTGCCATTTTTTGGTGAATTTTCCGCTTTTGTTTTGAAGCTGTAAAACGCCTGCTTGCCCTTTTGCACCTCCAATATAAAAATCATCCAAACCATCACCATTCACATCACCCACTGCAAGCGCAGGTCCATTGGTCGATTGTTTGTGCGGCAATAAAATTTCCTTTTCAAAATCGTCGTATTCGTTTTCTTTGTGTTTGAAGGAAATTCCCGTTTTTGAAGTGATGTCGACAAACATTGGAGGTGGAATATTGGGGCTTTCTCTGCCTTTTTTGTTGGCATCTTTTTGGTCTAATTCCAATTTTTGATTGGCTTCTATGTTTTGCATTTCAGTCACAGAACCATCCGACCAAATGACCTCAAGTTTGTCTACCATTGAAGCAGAACCCAATCCAAAATGCAGGATATTGCTACAAGCCGACATATACCCTCTTGTGAGGGTCAATTCTTGGTATTGAACGTTTTTGCCTATGTGAATGATGGCTTTGGTATTGAGGGCTTGTGGATTTTTACCGATGCCTTTTAGTTTCAATTGAAGGTGGTTCTTGCCTGTGGATTCATTGCGATAGACGAAGGCTTTGTCATCTACATTGTTGATAATCAAATCTAAATCACCATCCAAGTCCAAGTCTGCATAGGCTGCTCCATTGGAGAATGAAGGCTGTCCCATTCCCCATTCTGATGCTACGTTTTTGAAGCTTAGGTCGCCATTGTTGCGGAAGAGATAGTTTGGGATTTTGTGAGAGGGGGATTTTTTTGAAAGCTCCAATAGGTCTTCAGCCGTTAGCTTCCCATTTGCTTTTCTGGATGCCTTTACCATGGTTCTTAGGTGATCGTGGTTGTTGGGGTCTCTTTTGATGCCATTCGTGATGAGCAGGTCTTTGTAGGTGTCATTGTCGAAGTCTGCAAGGAGAGCCGCCCAACTCCAGTCTGTTTTGGGCATTTGTGCCAATTGACCTATCTCGCTAAAGGTAACTTGCCCTTTTTTTCCTCTTGGATTGGCATTGTTGAGTTGTAGAGAATTGCTCATGTATTGGTAGTAATACCCTTTCCGAACACTTTTCCAAAAACGCTCATTGCTCATGGATGCCATATTGGTTTTGGAGCGAAAATGATCTTCGGCTACCATGTCCAAGGATACGATATCTGGGTAGGCATCATTGTTGAAGTCAGCAACATCACAGCCCATTGAAAAATTGCTGGTATGTTTGACCGATTCTTGAAGTCTATCTGTGAATGTTCCATCTTGGTTGTTGATGTACATATTATCTGGCTTGGCAAAATCATTGCCGACATAAATATCTGTCCATCCGTCTCCATTCAAATCACTGGCTACTACCCCCAAACTGTATGCAAGATTGACAATCCCTGCTTTTTGGGAGACATCGGTGAAGGTATTGTCGCCATTGTTTCGGAAGAGGCGGTCACTGACATTGGCATCCATTGGAGGTGGGTTGTTTTCTTGGAATGCCTTGGTGGTGCGAACTTGTGAGGGTTGGTTGCCCACAAAAAGGTCTAAGTCCCCATCTTTGTCATAATCGAAGAAGGTGCTTTGGATGGTATAGCCTGTATTGTCTAAGCCATATTCTTTTGCTTTTTCGCTAAATGTATTGTCTTTGTTGTTGATAAACAACCTGTTCACCCTGTCTTCAGGTTCTTCAAACCAACCATAACGGCTGATGTAAATATCAAGCCATCCATCGGCATTGACATCTGCCATTGTTATGCCTCCAGACCAGCCTACTTTGGTGTTCAAGCCTGATTTTTGGGTTATGTTTTCAAACTGCATATTGCCCTTGTTCAAGTACAATAAATCCTTTCCCATATTGGCAATCAAGCAAATATCAGGTAAACCATCGTTGTTGATGTCTCCAATGGCAACTCCTCCGCCTTGGTGAACTCCATCCCAAATCAAATTATTGATTCCTGGGGTTTCAATGATTTTATTGGTGAATTCGATTCCTGTATGGCTCGAAGGTAGAAGGGAAAACAGACTTTTGCTTGTATTGGTCTGTTGGGTTTTGCCGTTTGAGGTGGAGGTAGCTTTTATTGGCTCATTTTGTTCATTGCATGCGGTGGTCAGTAGCAGCAATATGCTAGAAAAAACAAGGATTATTTGATATTTGTAGCACATCATTTTCGTGGTCTAAAAGGTGAACATGAATATTTACTGTACCTTAAAGTTAGAAATATGCTGCAAATAATGAAAGTTTTGGAAGCAAATGCCACAAAATTACCACTTGACTATCTTCTCTACAATGTTCCTGTTTTCTGACTGCAATGATAGGTAGTAAATACCTTTTGGTAAGTCTCTTATATCGACGATCTTATTGCTATTGAAGGAAGTGAAATCTGTTTTTTTCTTCAATTGACCTTGTGTATCAAATATTTGAGCAGATTGAAGAATGGCTTCTGTATGAATGTGAATGAAGTCATTACTTGGGTTGGGATACAACTCTACATTTGCTTCTGATAGAGGAGTTTCAATATCTACTATTTCGTTTTTCCAACTAGAGCCTACATTTAGAATGCTTTGATTGCTATCGTTTTGAATAAAAGCAAGCACATATATCTGGCTTGTATTCCAATT
>JBGCDY010000133.1:0-4010 GCA_045105835.1 Chitinophagales bacterium | reverse complement strand
GCTTCAAAAATAAGGTTACAAATTTCGCTTTGCTTATTCATCCGATGAGGGCTTTCAATATTTTGGTTAATAAGCACTTATGTTGTAGCCCTCATCGGATGAATTTTAAAGAACCAAACAAAAAAAGTGTCAAAGATTCTGCAACCCTTGACACTTCAATTTGAGTATGAAACTCATTGTATTTTTAAGAAAAAACTAAGCTCCAAAAAGCTCTGCCAATTTCTTCTCTAATTTGTCACCACGAAGGTTTTTCGCAATGATTTTGCCCTCACCATCCAAAAGGAAAGTTTGAGGAATGGATTTGACGCTGTAAAGTGCAGCAGCCGAAGATTTCCAACCACCTAAATCACTTACGTGACCAGGCCAAGTCAATTGATCTTGTTCGATGGCTTTCACCCATTTGTCTTTAGAGCGGTCAAGAGAAACACTGTAAACTTCAAAACCTTGGGCTTTGTATTTTTCATAAATACGCACCACATTTGGGTTTTCACGACGACAAGGGCGACACCAGCTTGCCCAGAAATCCACCAAAACTACCTTGCCTTTCAAGGAAGCCAAAGTGATGTTGTTGCCTTCAGGAGAAGGAAGGTCAATATCTGGAGCTACTTGACCCACAGATGTATTCAATACCGAAGCCAAAGACTTGAGGTAAGTAACATACTCTTTGTAGGTTTTTGAATTGGGCATTTCTTTTTCCAAGCGGTCTTTCACCTTGTCAAAAGAAGGTTTGTGTGTTTCGATGTTCAAAGAACCTACTGCAATACGTGCTAAAATAGGGCTTTTCACTGTGTCGATAAAATTCGCCAAATATTGCTCATTGACTTTTCGTGTACGAATGCCTTGAATCAATTCATGCAATTGTACCGTTTCAGGAGATCCTTTGAAAGTAGCAGCTTTTAGGTTTTTGTAGTCTGCATCTACTTCAAAAGTTTGGTTGTCCAAAACCATCATCAATTGATTTTGACCAGGACCAAATCGAAGCATACCCATGCCTTTTTCAGCCACTTCGCCTCTCATTTCAAAGGTGCCATCTTCTCCAACGACTGCTGTGTCGATTACAGAAAATCGATTGTTGGCAACTTCTCCCAAAAACACTTTGGCTTTGGGCATAAAGTTATCTATTTTACCTTTGATTAGGTAGCCGCCGTCATTGGAGGTAGTAGGGTCTCCACACCCTGCCAATACCGTGGCTAATACGAGTACTGTAAGCAGTATCTTCTTCATCTTTACTCTATTTTTTGATTTTGGAATGTATGTATATTATTTGAATTGCTATATCTCGCTCAATTTCTCTGCCAACAATTTGTTGGTTGCTTTAGGGTCGGCTTTTCCCTTTGAAGCCCGCATGATTTGACCCATAAAAAAACCAGTCAAACCTTTTCTTCCCTTTTTGTAAGCTTTCACTTTATCAGGAAATTGTTCCAACACTTGTACAATCACTTCTTCGAGGAAATTGTCATCCGATTGCATCAATAAATTCATGCTTTTTGCCAAGTCGAATGGGTTTGTATGTGGCTGACCTACCCATTGGGGTAGGAGTTTTTGGGCAGCTACCGAAAAACTTAGCTTACCATCCTTAATCAAATGAATTAGCTCGGTTAATTGTTTTGGCTTCAAAGCAAAGTTACTAATATCTACATTATTTTTATTGAGATATTCTTTGATGGGACCAATAATCCAATTCGCCGCCGCCTTGAATTCCTTTGTATGTTGAACGGTTTCGCTGAAATAAGCTGCAATTCCCTTTTCGTCCGTCAATACTCCCGCATCGTAATCCGAAAGTCCAAATTCTTGTGTGAAACGCTGATGCAATTCCTTCGGCATGGCAGGGAGTTCTGCTTTGAAGGCTGCAATGTCTTCCTCGCTCACCACCATAAGCGGCAAATCGGGTTCGGGGAAATAGCGGTAATCATGTGCCATTTCTTTGGCACGTAGTGAGAAAGTTGTACCATTTGAAGCATCAAAACTTCGGGTTTGAAGTTCCACTGGTTTGCCGTCTTCGACGAGTTTGATTTGTCTTTTGGTTTCAAACTCAATCGCACGTTTCACATTCCGCAAAGAGTTGATGTTTTTTACTTCCACCCTTTCACCATATTCACTTGCGCCCTTCAACATCACCGAAATGTTCACATCACAACGCAAATTGCCCTTTTCCATATCTGCATCACTGATGCCCAAATAGCGAACGATTCGACGCATATCGGAAACATACTGATAGGCTTCGTCAGCAGAACGGATATCGGGTTCCGAAACGATTTCGACCAAAGGAGTTCCCGCTCGATTGAGGTCGATTAGGGAATAATGTGGGTCTTGGTCATGTGTGCTTTTACCTGCATCTTCTTCGAGGTGAATGCGGGTAATCCCAATATTTTTGACTTCGCCATTTACTTCAATAGGCAAGTGGCCATCGTAGCAAATGGGCGTTAGGTTTTGGGTGATTTGATAGCCTTTGGGAAGGTCGGCATAGAAGTAGTTTTTTCGAGCAAAACGGTTGTTGCGCTCGATTTTGCAGTTGGTTGCCAAACCAAGTTTTATGGCATACTCCAAGATGCGCTCATTCGCAAAGGGGAGTGTACCTGGATGACCTAAGGTAATATAACTGATGTTGGTATTGGGTTCTGCACCAAAACTGTTGGTGTCAGGAGCAAATATTTTGCTGTTGGTCTGCAATTGTACATGGATTTCGAGCCCAATGACAATTTCGTATTTTGAGATGTCCAATTTTCTTGTTTTGAAGTGATTGTGTACTGTGAGTAGAATGAAAATTAAAATAACAATTAAAATAAAGAATACTATTGATAAACAGGTGATTGTGAAACTTTAATTGTCAAGATTAGATATGACCAACTACTTATTTTAACAGAAATTCCTTAATGTTTATCTATGCCTCAAATAGTCCATTTACATCCCCCTTGCCCCCTTCAAAGGGGGAGTTCCCCTCACTATAATATAAGTGAGTTCCCCTCTTGGGAGGGGTAAGGGGTGAGTTATGTTAGATTTGAGACGCTAAATAGCGAATCAAAATTAAAATAAGAATGAAAATCAAAAAAAAGCTTGACAAACAAGTAATTGTAAGGTTCTAATTCTTAAAGTAAATGTGTCATACTACTTAATTTAAAAAAAACTTACACAGTATTGAGTTTGCAAAGATACGATTGTTTTTGAAGTCTTGAATCCCTAATCATTCATTATTCAGGAGTCACATAAGCCGCTTTGATACCACCATCTACCATAAACTCTGTTCCTGTAGTATAAGAGGAGTCATCCGAAGCCAAATACAAGACTGCCTTTGCCATCTCTGTGGCTTCTCCAAAACGCCCCATAGGTACATGCACCAAGCGTCGTTGTTTTTTGGCTTCTGTGTCCAAAAAATCCATCAACAATTTGGTTCTCAATGGACCTGGGCATAGTGCATTGACCCGAATATTTTCACGGGCATGAATGACCGCCAGTTCACGAGTCATCGACAACACTGCACCTTTGCTGGCTGTGTAAGCAATCTGGGGAGTTGCTGCACCCAACAATGCTACAAAAGAAGCTGTATTGATGACCGAACCACCGCCTGCTCTTTGTAGGGCAGGAATGCCGTATTTGCAGCCCAAGAATACGCCTTTTACATTGATATTCATGGTCAAATCCCAAACACGTTCTTCTGTTGACATGGCATTTCCATCATCGGAGTGCATGATTCCTGCATTGTTGAAGAGGATGTTGAGTTTGCCATAGGTTTTTTCTGCAAAAGCAATCATTTGTTCACAATCGGCTGCTTTGGATACATCTGCGTGAATATAAACCGCTTCACCATTGGCTGCTTCAATCATTGCCAAGGTTTCTCGACCTCCTTCATCATTTACATCTACCAACACGACTTGTGCGCCTTCTTGGGCGAATAGTATTGCAGTGGCTCTACCAATTCCGCTACTTGCACCCGTAATGAGAGCTACCTTATTTTTTAACCGCATGATTTTCTTTGTTTTGTGTTTTATGAGTGGAAAAAATAAATTACATTT
>JBGCDY010000132.1:0-10504 GCA_045105835.1 Chitinophagales bacterium | reverse complement strand
CCATCAAAAACAAATAACTCACTATGAGCCGCCTGCAAAATCCGCCATTCCCCCAAAGCCAGAGAAAGATATGAGCGCAGAATACTCTTCAACACAATTCGCAAAGGTTAACCACCTTTAGAAATATGGGTCAAGGTTCCTTCATGCTCGTTCTCCAAGTCAGCAGCGGTCAATTCATACACAGCCGAGTTTTCGTCATTACTCAAATGTTCCACCAAAGCTTTGTAAGCCGCTGACCATTCAGGAGCAGCCGTTTGTTGAATCACCCTTTGAATCGGTGTATGGACCAAATCCTCCGAAAGGTTTTGCAGCGACACTTCGTTTTTGAGGCGAAGAAGTTCGAGGATGTATTGTTGGGTTAGACCAGTGGTCGTTTTGGAAATACCCAAAAGCTCCTCTTCAATGTTGGCAGCATGGCGATTTACATAGACCTCATTTTCATGCAAGACAGCATTGCCACTTGCAAAATGCTGCATCGTCGTATCAAGATACTGCACTTCGTGTGGCATTTCGCCATCAAACAAAAAGATTTGGAAAGGCGCATCCTGTTTCCATTCTTCGTAATAATTCACCGTCCACTCTTCACTTGCAGCCTGCAACTGCTCCAAATCCAAAGCCTCTGTGACTTTGGTCGTAGTCAATTGCAAGTTTTTGATGTCCCAATCCACAAAACAGCGTTCTGCGGTTTGCATTTGCTCAAAAATATTTGCCAAGCCAATGCCATATTTTTCTTGCAGCAAATCTTGCTTGTATTTCTGCAAAGCATACAATGTTTTCTCTTCAAAATTTTGCAGTCCATAACTGAAATTTTCACCCTTCAATCCCACGATATAAGGCAAGGGCGTATTGGTAGCAAAATCCTCAATGGTATTGTAAAGTATTCGCAACCAATGTGTATTTTCTGCATCCCCTTCAAAAACCAAATGCTGAGAAGCCGCCCATTGAAGGCTTTGTAAGTGGAAATTGCGTTCGAGGCTATTGAAGTAATTGAGGTCTTTGCGGCTGATTTCCCCCTCCCCTGTTTGCAAAAATTGACGGAAACGCACCAAAGCAGAATCATGGGTATTTACGCCCATTGCACCCAAAAAGTCAATGGATTGTTCCTTGTCTGTTGTCCATTGCAGTGCCCATTCTGGTAGCATTTCGCTTTGAAGCGCATAGGGTTCTGGATAAACACAAGCCAAGGCATCAAAGCCAAATATTGTCGAAAAGCCTTCTAATTCAATACTGTCTGTTGGGCTGGATAAGTATTGTTGATACATATACTCCAAGAGTATTTCTCGTTGGTTTTGAAGGTCTTCCCCTGCCACGCTTTGAAGGGAAGAAAGGTAGAAGGTGTTTTTCCACAAGAAAGGTTGGATGAATAGGTGTTGGTCATTGAAGGCAAAAGCGGGACGTTTTTCATTGTCCAATTTCAACAAATCGGTGATAGCAGCATAGTCTTCTGACAATACCGCGTTTTCTTGTAGAAAAGGTTGAGATTGAAGATAAAAGGCGGGATGTTCGTACAAGAAAACTGTATTTTCTCCTTGGGTTTTGACTTTAAACATCCTTGACGTAGAGATATTTGAAGCCCGATTCATCAAAAGGGCAAACGCCAATTGTGGAGCATTGGATAAGGTTCGGTAATCTCGTCGAAGCTCGCCCAAAATCACACTGTAAGGCAGTTCTTCCCCTGCATTGAAGACCATTTTTCGGAGCAAGGCAGATTCCGAACTGGGAAATTGAGTCACCAATTCTTCCATCAATACAAAGACGGGCGCAAACCTTGGCAACACTTCGGAAAGTACCAATTTGAATTGCCCCAACTGTTCGACTTTGAAGCTGACCATATTGGGATAGCAGACTTCCCCCAAATTGTAGCTATTGCCGTCCGCATCCTCCAAAGTGATTTTTTTGCGTAGAGCCACCACGTCGACCTCTTTGTTGCGGAACAGTTGTAGGGTGTTGCATTCCGAGCTGCTCTTGTCGTAGACTTGCCCTGCTTTGAGGGTCAGCTCTGGCAAGCGTTTGAGGAATTGGGCTTGGATTTTGGTGTCGCCACTTTCGGCAACAATTGCGGACAATGCTTCTGCATCTACACTCTTAATCAACTCATTGTAAAGCTGCTTACCTTCCAATAAACCTTTGTTGTTCGCTTCGGAATTGTAAAATTTTGGAGGAAGAAATTTGTATCGCTCAGGCAAATGGGTTGTGGCAGTCAGGTAGAGTTTGGAGCGTTTGTCGCCTGCAAAACACTGCACGAAACTTCCTTTTTTACCCACAAAATACATTCCTTTTTCCTCGCTTTCTTCCATGTACAAGAAGCTAAAAAATGCCAAACTTTGCGCTGCTACAAACTCCAATAAAGCCTTCAATTCGGTTTCTGACAACAGGACAGGATTGGGCTTCAATGCTTGCTGCAATCGGTTTTCATTGGTTTTGAAGGGCAACTCTAAGAGCAGTGGTAAAATTTCGACTTGGGGTGTGGATAGTTCGGTGAGTTTCTGCAAAGCGGTTGCCAAAGCTCCATAATTTTCGTTTTGCTCCAATGCCTTGTGAAAAAATACGGTTTTGCGTTGCAAAAATCCCTGTTCTGTTCCTGCAAAGATATAGTTCAAATTGGTGAGGGCTTTGCTGCTGCGGCTGTTGGCAAAGTGCACTTGAACGGCTTGGTAAAATGCGGGAATATCTGCCAATACTTTGGGCTGCTGCAATAAGTCATGCCAATTGGGGAGAATAATTTCGGCATAAATTTCGGCAGTCGGCAATAGGAAATTTTGCAGGCTTTCCTCCTCTTCTTCCACGTGTATTTTGTAGTCTTCGAGCCATTCTTCTACTTCCGCATCAGATGCCAACAAGGTATTGAGCGGTTTGTGCTCGCCTGCTTTATTGGTGAACAATGCAATGGTTGCCATTTGTTTTTGTGGCACTCCCACTTTCAATAGAAGTTGGAACAAGCCCTGTTTTTCATTGGGATTAAGCTCGGCAGTCGTTACTTCTCCAAAAATACGTTCCACCATTTTTCGCCAATTTGCACGGCTATTGACGGGGGCGGTTCGGAAAGGGGCATCGTTCAAAAAAGCTAAACTATCGGGGTGTGGTGTTTGGAAGTCCCCCACTTGTTGAAGTGCGCTTTGCAGGTCATCATAGTTGTCCGCATCCCAAAAGGCTTTGTGAAAAAATACTTCTTCAGCAGTGACAAAACCCTTTTCAGGATTGATGTAAATATAAGGCAACTTGGCAATCGAAGTGCGTTGTTTGCTCCCTTTGTAGTAATCCGTTACCGTTTTGTAGAAACCTTCAATATCTGATTGAATTGATTTATTTTCAATGATTTGCTCCCAATAAACCGCCATAAAGTCGCCGTAAATGCTTTCTTCATTGGCGAGGTAATGGGTCAGTGATTCGTCAAATTCGCTGTCGTGTATTTCGTATTTTTTAAGCCATTCAGTGCTGACGATTCCTTTGGGTAATAAGGACTTCAATGAGCGAACGACTCCATTTTGGTCACTGAATAAAACGACTTCTCGCAGTTGTTCTCTTTTGACTCCTTTTAGATTAGCCAAAAAGTCAAACAATGTTTTTCGCTGTTGATGGGTCAATGTATTGTTGGCGGTTCGTTCCACGATTTTCTCAAACAACAAGCCCTCATTGTGTAGGTATTCCTGCCCTTCCAATCCTTTTAGAATAGCATTGTAATCACTCAAATCAAACTCCAAAACAGAATAGCCCAATTCCCTCATGAGGTCTTTGGCTGGCTCAATGGTCTCATTGACAAGCAATACATCTTCATTGTTTTTGAAGTCGTCAATGGCATAAAAGGAATTCTGGGTTTCGCTATCCGTAAATTTAAAGCATTGGATTTGGTGGAACTTTTCGGCGAAAGCTGCATCAAATTCGATGTCTTTGAGTTCGGTCACAAAAATACCGTATTCCTCGTTTGACAACTGTGTAATCCAATTGTTAATCAGAGCAACATTGCCTTCTAACAACAAATCTTTTAAGTTCCAGGTCGTTAGGTTGAGTTTTTTGACCTTTGCCGCTTCATTGGTAATCGCTTTGTCGGTATCGGGATTTGCCCAATAGAACCACTCCTTACCAATTCCGAGTGCCATTGGTTCTACCGACAATCGGGTATTTTTGACGACCACGATGTCTTTGGGGTAGAAGTTTCCTTTGTTGGTGGGAATGTTGTTGCGGATATAACCGAGTAGGGGTTCGTAGAGATAGTCGTTGATGAGTGTTCCGTTATCCGATTTGTCGGAAAGTAGAATGGCCTTGAAGATGTTGGCGAAACGGTTTAGCTTGTCGCTTTTGTAGCCATTTAGGTTTTGTTGTAGAGCAGTCACCAAATATTTGAAGGTCTCAAAATTCGCCTCTCCCAAATCGTCTAAACGTGTACGGTCGGTGACTTTAGCGAAGGAGGTCGAGTGGACAAAGAAAGCCAAATTGTGTCGCTCATTTCTCATGGGGAAAAACTGGTAGAGATTGGGTGCGTCCTTCAATCGCTTCGCAAGACGGTTTTCGGTTTGGTAACCAAAGACCATGCGAATGGGGCAAAAGGGAAATTCAGGGTCTATTTTTTTGAATTGAGGTGTATTGGGTTCGATGCTGAATTCTTCGTAGTCAATCTCCAATTCCTCCACAATTTCGTCCTGCAATACCACTTTGTTGAGGGTTTTGAGGGTATTCATGGAATAACCAATTCCCGACTTGATGTTTTCAAGCGAGTTTTTCAGCTTTTCGTGTTTGCGTTCTCCAAATTTGAGAAAAAACAGGGAACCTTGGTGTAGGTCGAGGGCTTCAATTTGTTCTTTGTGTTTGTGTAGGAATCCCACCAAATCACCCAATTCTTCTTTTGGGAAAACAACTTTATCTTCATAGCCCAAATTTTTGACATTTTCGGAGGGCGCACTTGGAAAACATGCCAAGATAATTTTCATCAACCAAGGTGCTGCGGCGGGCGTATTGAAGTCGCTGTTGTATTGAAGTTCATCGGTGGTCTTGTGTGTGTATAAATCGTTGAATTGATTTTTATTGTGCCAACTAAATAAGATGGGCCCCGCCATTTGTTCAAGAAGTTCATCGACTCCATCTGATTTGCCCGTCAAGCGATATGCCAATTTGAAGCCAATGCCATAGCGTCCAATTTTGTGGCAGTTTTTGGCTTTGGTTTTATCGGCTTTTGTGCCTTGAAAAGAGTTGAGAATGGCTTTGATGTCGGCAGTGCTGAAGGGCTTACCATTGTTGACAACCATAAAGTAGTTTTCGTCATAAATAACAGCACATTCGGTGGAATGACTATCTGCTGCGTTTTGTAGGAACTCATATATGGCTTGAGTGTCCTGTGCGTTTTGCAGTTTGGGCTTGAGGTCGGCTTTGATATTGTTCACGATGCCGTTGACCATTTTGTAGAAGCCATTGGTCTCAGCGTGTGTGCTACCGATGAAATGTTCGTCCCAAGTAGACATTTCGTAGCCTTGTTCGTTTTTCCAATTGGTTCGGAACTGAGGTATATTCTTGATAATCATAGTAAGTGTAGCTTTTTAGAGTTAAAACTCTGTATGACAGTGCTTCGTTTATTTAAGGTTTTTCTTGTGTGATGAAAAAAATATTTTTCATACCTTCTGAAATTTTCACCTTGATAATTGTAATTAGTAACAAAATTAGCAAAAAAATGCTTTTTTTGACAATCTAAGCAGATTATTTTTATTTTTTCAGGAGTTTTAATTGAAGTAAACCTAATGATTTTTGTTGTGCATACTTCAAAATAAAAAAACTTGTGCATTTTATGACATATCTTTTTTTACTATGGTATCATTATTGTCTTACAAGCATATAAGAACTTGAATTACATATTACTTCCTCTTAAAACAAAACATTTACCACAAACGGGTTTCAAATGAATCAAGGCAATATTCACTCTACTGATGAAAATGGCTTCATCAATCGCCTCCAAAAAGTGAGAGATATATCTCGTTTTGATCCTCACGAAGGAATCAGGATGGCGAATAAGATATATGCAGAATTAGGAAATGATATTGGTGAATTTGAAGAAGCTTATTTCCACGATACATTGGGAAGGGTTTACCATTGGAAGGGGGATTTTCAAGCATCCATAGACTACTTCAGCAAAGGATTGGAAGTTTACCAAAAAAACAATCATCATGAAGAAATTATCCTGACAAAGAACTGGTTGGGGACGAATTATAAGGCTATTGGAGAGGTCGATAAGGCTTTGGAGCTTCATTTGAGCTCTCTCTCACTTGCCAAAAAACTGAACCTGAACCATCTGGAAAGCAGAATTTTAACCTTCATTGGAGTCTTTTATAAAGCTGTTGGAAAAAATAATCAAGCAATTCGCTATTTTGAAAAAGCACTTGATGCTTCAGGACCAAAAAGACCTATTGCACTCTCCAATCTAGCTTCTGTTTATAGTATAAAACGTGACTTTCCAAAGGCTTTGGAATATCTTTTGGAGGCCTATACTTATAGACATTCAATGCCACCTTTTTTGTGTGGAACCATTATCATCAATACCATCATGGCATTGGTTGAGTTGGGAGAATTTGACCAAGTAATTTCTAAGATTCCAGAGTTAAAACAGCTCAAAACAGAAATTCCAAACATTGGATTTAGCTACCGTTATTCAACCGCTTTGACATTAATTTATTTGCGATGTTTGAAGGCTAAAGAAAGCAAATCTGCTCAGGAACTACGGACTTACATCGACATAGAGGAACTACTGCAATCTTTGAAAAATATTGTTCAATCTAAAGCAGAGCTACGGTATAGATTGTCTGCCTGTGAATTGTTGAATGAATACTATACATTTCATGAGGATTGGAAGAGGGTTTATGAGTTCCAAGAAATCATCATAAAATTGAATTCAGAAAAGTTTGAAAAAGAAAGAATGGATGCTATAGAGCGCCTTGATATCAGGTATGATGTAGCCAAAAAAGAACAAAAAATTCAAATCCAGCAGTTGGAGTTGGAGAAAAATGAATTAGAATTAGAAAAGAAGAAAGATCTTGAAAAAATCAACCTTCAATTGGAGGAGAAGGTGGTTCAGCGTACGGCAAAACTAAGCCTACAAAATCAAGAGCTTCACGAATTCGCCTTTATTGTTTCTCATGATTTACGAGAACCCTTGTGTAATATTCATGGTATTTCAAGCTTATTGATGGAAACTTATCAAGGCGATTTAACAGAAAACCTTCAATCATTGGTCACCCAAATTGGCGAAAATGCAGTAAATACAAACATTTTACTTAAGGATATCTTGGACAATACCATCTTGAATAATAAGTCTTGATAAAGTTATTTTTTGATTTTTACCTTAACAAATGGAAATCAATACCTAATAAGAGGCGAATCACCCTTTTTTTCATCTCCTTCGTCTCTCTTAATGGCATTATTATTGCATTTTTTACTCTGAATTTTTCGTTTTACAACTCTACTCTTCAAACTCAGAATTGATGACTAAAAATACCTGTTCACCCAACATTAGCTCTCCTGATTTTGGAGAGTATATGAATGAGGCAATAGAAATTTGTAAAACCAAGCCCAAAGAGGCAATTCGTATGGCAACAGAGCTGTACGAAATGGAAAAAGATCATCTAAATGAAGAGGAGATAGCTTCCTACCACTACACTCTGGGCTTTGCCTTCCACCAGATGAACAAAATAGATGATACTTTTCATAATTTAGGTAAAGCACTAAAATTTTATGGGCAAAGTAAGAACTATGAACGCATTACCTACATAAAAAACGTCCTTGGACTGTATTATGCCTGGCAAGGAAGTTTTGATAAGTCCATTGAGTTCCATCTAAGTGCACTTGAATTGATAAAGAAACATCAATTGCAAGACGACTTACTAAAGGAAAAAACTTACACTGCCCTTGGCATTGCATTTGGTAAACTGAATCGAGGAAAAGAATCAACACAATATTTTGAAAAAGCATTGGAGCTTTCTGTGGGAGAAAGGCGACTTACTATAATCTCTAATTTGGCTGCTATATCCAACAATAGTGGAAATACTAAAAAGGCATTGGAATATTTATTGAAGACCTATGAATTGCGAAATATAGCTCCACTCACTACTCAGGTATATATCGTTTCCAACACGTTCATGATTTTGAGCAAACACAATTGCTTCAAGGAAGCAATTGACATCTTGCCAGAAATAGAGAGGCTGAAGACCGTTTTACAAGAAAAATTCTTGTACCTCTATTGCAGTTCCTTAATAAACGTTTATTTGATGTGTTTAGAAAATGTTGAAGAAAAAACTGCACAGGAGCTGATTCAGCAAATCAACCATGTCGAAATTATTGAAGATCTAAAAAAAGTCACAGAAGAACTAGAAGATATTTCCAGACAAATAAACAGCTATACATTAATTTCTAAATATTACAAATATTTAAAAAACTGGAAATTAGCAAGCAATTTTCAAATTAGGCTCATAGAATTAACTGCTCAGAAGTATGAAACCGAAAAAATGGAAACCATTGAGCAGCTCCATATCCAACACAAAGTAGCCCAAAAAGAGCAACAAATAAAAATTCAAGAACTCGAACTGGAAAAGAAAGCAATTGAACTCCAGAAGAAAAAAGAATTAGAACAACTCAACCTTCAATTGGAAGAAAAAGTCACCAAACGAACTGCAAAGCTCAACCACCAAAATCAACAACTTCGAGAATTTGCCTTCATCATTTCTCACGACCTGCAAACACCATTGAAGCACATTCACAGTATTTCAAACGTACTGACACAAGTCCGCCAAATAGAGGTTCATAAAGATGTGCATACTTTTTTGACGCAAATTGAAGGCAGTGCAGGGCGCATGAATCGACTGATGAAAGCCCTACTGACATACACGACTTTGGAGCAAACCATGAAGAAATCTTTCAAAGAGGAGTTAGACAGCTCCAATATTGTAAAATCAGTCTTGGATACATTACAAACACAAATCGATGAACAAGAAACAACTATTTCAATAGGCACACTCCCCTCTCTAAAAACATCAAAATATGCACTTCACATCGTTTTTGAACAATTACTCTCCAATGCGCTAAAATTCAAATCAACTGAGCGTTCTTGTATGCTGCAAATCAACTGCACAGAAAGTGCTAATTTTTATAAATTTGCGGTTAGAGACAATGGAGAAGGAATTGCAGAGATTCACCAAGAGCGAATTTTTAGACCTTTTCGCCGCCTAAAAAGAGAGAGCGATGGAGGAACAGGAATGGGTTTGGCAGTTTCCAAAAAAATATTACAAATTTTGGGAGGCGAAATCTATGTTGTCTCTGAAGTAGGGAAAGGCAGTACCTTTTATTTCACCCTTCCAAAATGCCCCAAAGAATAAAATCCAAATCTAACCTTCATCCAATGCAGTCAAACATCACCCATGTTTCAGACTTTGAAGATAATTTTTTGACGAAATTGAAATAAATAAATCATACATAATATAATTATTATGATTTATTTAAACGCTCAATAGAAAAACATACCTCTTATTGCTCATTTTTTGCATGAACAAGAAATTGTGTAAATCTTTCACGCTCTTATGGTATCATTCATGTACTTTAATCGTAGAGGAACTTGAATACCCTTAGAAATCCACACATCATGCAAAATAAGTAGCCCCCAAGTCGATAATTTCCGCATAAACTTCAAAAAAAGGCTGAATACTGCTGATTTCATTTGTTCGAGTAATCCCATTGAAGGGTTCAAACTTTGGAGGGAGCTATTTCGGTAGAGTCAGAATTGGACAAGGGGAGTACTTTCTATTTTGCGATTCCAATTTCTTTTACTTCAATAATCATAGTTAACCTAAAAAGCACTGGTTTCAATAGTTTGAATCCCAGTGCTTCGTTTTCTCAACTCATTTTTTATTTATTCTACTGTCACAGACTTTGCCAAGTTTCTCGGTTTGTCAATGTCACATTCACGCAAATCTGCAATATAATAAGACAACAATTGAAGTGGAATAACATTCAACAAGGGTGTAAAAACACTCATCGTTGTTGGCACATCAATCACATAATCGACTACTGCTCTTAGCTCTTTGGCACGTTTTGAAGCAATCGCCACTACATACCCTTTGCGGGCTTTGACCTCCAAAATATTGCTCATCATTTTCTCGAAATTATCTTCATCATTCGCTACCGTAATCACAGGCATATTTTCGTCAATCAATGCAATAGGGCCATGTTTCATTTCAGCCGCAGGATATCCTTCCGCATGAATGTAAGAAATCTCCTTTAGCTTCAATGCACCTTCCAAAGCAATAGGAAAGTTGATTCCTCGTCCCAAGAACAAAGCATTTGTACTACCTTTCAATTTCTCTGCAATCGCTTCCGCCTGAATCGTAGAAGTCAATGCCTCCGATATTTTCCCTGGAATCCTTGCCAATTCTTCACTCAGTTCTGACAACTGTTCAACAGAAAGCACTTCTCTTGTTCGTCCCATGTGCATCGCCAACATCGCAAATACAGCCAATTGAGTGGTGAAAGCTTTGGT
>JBGCDY010000131.1:0-12777 GCA_045105835.1 Chitinophagales bacterium | reverse complement strand
GATGTAAGGGGTGGGTTTGAGTAATATAAGCAATCAATGTGCGACCATTACAATAGCATTTCATTGAATATGAAGATAGCAATAGTTGCAATCATTCCAGTATTGAAGTAAAGAAGCTCCTGAAATTTACTATTTTTGGGAATTGGAAGACAGCTTTTTACTGAGGAATACTACAAAATAAATTTACATTTTTTAGCTAAACCTACCCCAACCCCTTCCAAAAGGGGAGTAAAGGTTGTAAATTTATTTTTCCGCATTCCTAAATGCCATTATGGGTAATTAATTGATATCACATGAAAACTAAAATACTACTTGGTCTTATTTTTTTTATTTCGTCCTCTCCCCTTTTTTCGCAGAATGACTTAATAGCCAATGTATATAATCGCAACACTACTTCACTGAACGGAAGTTGGAAATACATCATTGACCCCTACGAGAATGGCTATTACAACTACCGCTACAAACCATTCGACCAACAAGAATCACCTTGGGCAAGTGCCTTTTTCTTGAATTCAAAACCCCAAAGTCCATCAGACCTTTTGGAGTATGACTTTGATGGTATGGATAGCATTGAAGTGCCTGGCGACTGGAACAGCCAAAAAAAGGAGCTTTTGTACTATGAAGGAACATTGTGGTACAAGAAGTCTTTTGATTATACTTTTTCTAAAAAACCTGCAAGACAATTTGTTTATTTTGAAGCCTCCAATTACAAAACGGAGGTTTATTTGAATGGCAAAAAATTGGGGACACATATTGGCGGTTTCACGCCCTTCAATTTTGAAATCACGGATATTGTCAAAGAAAAAGATAATTTTTTGGTCGTAAAAGTCGATAACAAAAGATTAAAAGAAGGTATTCCCACCTTGAATACTGATTGGTGGAATTATGGCGGAATTACCCGAGATGTGAAACTCATTGAAGCAGTTCCTAACTTTATTCAGGACTATTTTATCCAACTCAGTCCTGATAATGACAAGATAATCAAGGGCTATGTGGCATTAAACGGAAATGAGGTCAGTCAGAAGAAAGTTCAAATCAACATTCCTACTTTGGGTATAAAAAAGGAATTCGTGACAGATGAGAAAGGGCATGTTGCTTTTGAGATAATGGTAGACGATATTGAATATTGGTCGGTAGAGAACCCTGTTTTGCATGAGGTGAGCATTCAGACAAAGAAGGATACGATTGAGGACCAAATTGGCTTTAGAACGATACGGACAAAAGGGTCTCAAATCTTGTTGAACGACAAACCTATTTATTTGAAAGGAATTTCTATTCATGAAGAAAGTCCGTTGCGAGGCGGCAGAGGATATTCTGAAGAAGATGCGGAACAGCTACTTCAATGGGCGCAGGAATTGGGCTGCAATTATGTTCGATTGGCGCACTATCCACACAATGAACACATGGTTCGATTGGCGGACAAAAAAGGGATATTGGTGTGGGAAGAAAATCCTGTCTATTGGACGATTTCTTGGGAGAACAAAGATACTTATCAGAATGCAGAAAATCAGCTTTCGGAGTTGATAGCACGAGATAAAAACCGAGCAAGTGTCATTATTTGGTCGATGGCAAATGAAACGCCCAATGTGCCTGCAAGAAATGATTTTTTGACAAAACTGGCGACATATACGAAGACCAAAGACCCTACCCGATTGATAAGTGCGGCATTGGAGCAAAAAAATTACCAAGACAACCCGTTGATTAGAACGATTGAAGACCCTTTTGCAGATGTTGTTGATGTCTTGAGTTTTAATCAATACATAGGTTGGTACGATGGTCTTCCCGAAAAATGCGAAACCATTACTTGGAAGATTGAACAGGACAAACCTGTTTTGATTTCAGAGTTTGGGGCAGGTGCCAAACAGGGCTTGCATGGTGATAAAAATACCCGATGGACGGAGGAGTTTCAAGAGGATTTGTATCTAAAGACCTTAAAAATGATTGATGGAATTGACAAGATTCAAGGAATTTCACCTTGGATATTGATTGACTTTAGGTCTCCAAGAAGAGTGCTGCCCAAAATCCAAGAGGGTTGGAACCGCAAGGGTCTCATAGCAGAAGATGGTAAAAAGAAGAAGGCGTTTTTTGTGCTTCAAAAGTTCTATCAGAAGAAAAAAAGGCCCTAATTTTATGTTAAGTATTCGTGCGAGTACTTAAAAACAGAGAAACTGCTGACACTTGTGAACAGCTACTTTTTTTGAGTTAGCCAAAGGCAATGTCTTGCGGATTTTATTGCCTGTGGGGCATTAGAAGGTTGGTTTTCACGGCCTGCCTTTGTATGCAATTAAACAAAATAACATTGAAGAACACTACCGTCAAAAAAGGGCAAATCCTCCAACAAAGGGGAGAATTCAATACCAAAATATTTGTAGTCAAATCTGGCTTACTTCGAAGTTATTCCATTGACAAAAGGGGAAAGGAGCATATCTATATGTTTGCTTCTGAAAATTGGATTTTGGCGGATAATATACCTCCTAATCAACCAAGTAACCTGTTTATTGATGCCCTTGAAGACAGTGAATTGACAATTATCGAAAAAGAAAAGGAAAGCCCAGACCCTCAAAAATTAATCAACCGATTGTTCGCTCTTCAAAAACGAATTATCATGTTGATGAGTGCCTCCGCAATTGAACGTTATGAGAGTTTTATCGAAACCTATCCTGATATAGCACAAAGGGTTCCACAGCGTATGATTGCTTCCTACCTCGGTATTACGCCCGAAGCTTTGAGTAAGGTGAAGGGAGACAGAAAAAGGAAAATGGACGCACGAAAATAAGTGGTAGGACAAAATCATCTTCAATCAATAAGGTTGTTAATCTTTTGACAATAAATAATTTGAAGCATCACTTCTCACATTCCATTTCTATCTTCCCACTTAATTGTAAGTCTTAACCTACATTAATGCACAGATTTTTTTTGCGTCTTAATTTTGCAGTGTATTTTTTAATAATGTAAAATTCCAAAGATGAAAAACTTCTCGATTCTATTAAAAATCTCTGCCGTTCTGTGGATAATATGGGGGTTCGTCCACATTTTCGCAGGTCTAATGACAATGTACTTCATCACTTCAGGTGATATTTCAAGCTCCATAAGTGGCATTGCTGATGCGGTCGCCCCAGCTACACTTCAAATGGTTTACCCTGCCGCTACAGGTGCTGTCATTGGACAACACGGTTTTAATTTATTTTGGATTGGCATCGTTACTTTTGTTTGTGCATTTTTCATTTGGAAGAAAAATGGAAATGCTATTTTCCTTGCAGCCATTACAGGTGGATTGACAGATTTGGGTTATTTCCTTTTCATGGATTTGGGCGGTTTTGTCCATTTTGTTCCAGGTACAGTGATGACCTTTATATCCTCTGCTGCTATTATTTTGAGTTTTTATGTGTATTTCAAAAGTGACAAGTTAGCCGTGTTCAATAAGCCAGAATAACTGAGCAAAATAAAATTCCTAAAAGCGGGAATTGAGTGAGAAGCAAGGTTTCAAATTCCTTGTTGTCAAAACATTAATAATCTTATTGATTGAAGTTAGTTTTGTTCTACTACTTAACAACGAAAAAACGAGCTAAACGTCAGGTATAAAGACGTTTAGCTCGTTTTGACTATTGCTTAGTAATTGAAGGGCAGCCTCATTCTATTGACAATCAATCTCGAAGCGTATTCAAAGTATATACCACGCAGTTTTCCATATTTCCGACCATTAATGCAAATTCCTGCTTTGCTTTCGTACCATTCGCATATTCTGCGGGCTTCCAATTGGGCATATTGCAGATAGTCTCCAATAGCAATTGGTCTGTTTTTTCGTCTTTAGAAGTCTCAAATACATTAACATCCGTAATTTCGCCTATTTCGCTAATGGTAAATTTTACAACAGCCAAATCATATCCCTCAAAAATGCCATCGGGAATTTTATCAATGGCATTTTCCTTTAAGTATTGCTTCAATTCTTGCTGTCCACCAATATATTTCGCTTCGTTTTCAGGATGAACCATGAAGTTAAAATCAAACACCTTAACATCATTGTGTGTCAAGGTGTTCTCTGGTATGTATCGAACATTCACCTCAATCTCTGTGCCCACATCAACCTTATCCATGATGTCTTTTTGTTCTTGGGTGAGGATATCATTGTTACTTACAGCCCTCCTTATCTTTCCTTTGTAGCTTGCCAAAATCTCAACGGAAATAAACTCTCTCACCCATGAAGATTGATAATACCTATTAATGTGCATCAAAGTATGTGCGTCATTCAATTTTTCTTTTGTAATCGAAAGAGGCGGATAAATACCCTTTACTTCGTAACTCAGTTCATTAACGGTCAAAGAGTTTTGGGAGAAGCTACATATTGTAAGGTGAAGTAAAAACAAAATGATAATGCCGTTTTTCATTTTAGGGATGTTTATAATGTAATTCAAAATTAAAAGCCTAAAAACCTGTCTTCTTACTAAGATAAATTATTCGTAGCAAATGAACTTACCTTGGATTGGGTTTAACAGGTTTTTAACAAGTACTTGGTACCGTACTTTGTGTAAGCATTTAATAATGAAAAGCTTGCAGTATCTTATGCGTATTACAGTGTAACAGAAATTTATTAGCATTCTACTATGTCCAAAGCTTTCAATTTTCCTCCCCCTAAATCCCTCCCGAAGAGTCGGGATAGACTCTCCAAAGGGGGACACACGACTAATTCCCCCTTTGGAGGGGGCGAGGGGGAGGAATACGTGAGTATAGGAGCAGGCTATCAAAAAACTTTCGTTACATGGTAGTATGTAGTTATTCCGCCTTCAATATCCCTTTTATTCGCTCCAACAATTTCTTACCCTCTGCATCCACTCGTTTTGGAAATTCACCCGTTTTTTTAGCCATCACCAAAAGTGCAACATTGTCTGCTAAGATTTCGTCGGGGTGAATGATGTAGTCGGTATTGTTGCCCACTTGCTCCCGAAAACCATCCACTTCTTTTGGGCTTAGAGGTGTTGGGTCATCGCCATTAAGGACTCTCCAACCGTCTTTAATTTGTTCGATTTCGAAAAAGTCGTAGGAAAGGTGTTGGAAAAAATTACCATTTTCGGAGGTAAATTCAGGGTACTTGGAATAAATCATCAAAATGGCAGCAACGGCATCGGTATTGGGTTTCACGATGTTGATTTTGAAGCGGTAATCTACTCCATCTGGATTGGTTAACTTTCGATTTTGAAGCATAGAACCAAGCTCCAAATTTTCAATTTTTTCGTAACCAATCGCCTCGTATAGTTGTCGCTGTTTTTCGGGGTGAAGGCGAGAATAGACATGGAATACTTCGTGAATCATGGTCTGCAAAAAACGTTTTTTTCCTTTTTCACTATCCATACGCTTCAAGGTAGGACGAGGGATGATAATCGCCGCATCACGGGTATAAAAAGCCCCGTTTTCTTCCTTTCCACTGGTCAATATCAATTGCAGGTTTTTGGGAAATAGGTCAGGGCTTATTTGACTGCAAAGCTCATAGGCTTCTTCAAAAACTGCTTTCACCTGCTGCAATTCATCCTTTTGCCACTCCAATACGCTTCCCGCCATCATGTCTTTGAACTGTTGGAGGTGTGCAGCTCTATCATTGCCCTGCAAATCTCCCAACAATCTGATTTCCAATTCTAAGTCGCCCAATTCTTCAAAGAAAGGCTCCAATTCATCCTTCAATATGAGCACTTTGCCTGTTTCTTTGGTCATGTATTCAACCGTTTTGCCTCCCTTCAATGCCTGTATATTGGATTTGGAGGTGTTTGTAACGGTAGTTTTTTGTTGTGTTTTTTGGAGGCTTTTGCAGCTCGATAGTAGGAAGAGGGTACTACAAAAGAGTACCAAGTAGCTTAGATTAAAGTGTAATTTCATTTGTGTTGCTGTTTAGATAAGCAACAAATTTAAGAATTAAAATGAGGATTTTGAATGGGCGTTGATAGTTATATTGTTTTTTTGCTAACTTGAATAATGCACGAAAAAACTATGCAATTTTCTACTTGACCTAAAATCTTGATTAAACACACTCTTCAATTAGCAGTAATTCCTGCAATTTATATTGAACATGGAGGCTCAAACGAGCAAGGTTTTGACCATCAAATATTTACTGAAAAATATTTTTCAAACAATTGACAATTAATTTATTGTGATTTTTATATACACTATGGAATTGAATATCCTTAAAAGATTGTTTGCATCCTAGCAATTTTCCACTTGTTGTTTTCTTTGACCATAAATCGGGTTTCTCTTGCCAAAGCACCATCGACATTTTTTGAATATAGTACCCATGCGGTCTCTCCAAATAAATAGATGTCATAATCAAAATTGGTGTCTGGTAGAGGAATTGGAGTTGGATTTTCTTCTATATGTTGGACAGTAAACTGATTGATTTCTTCCCAACCTACAAACTCCTCAAACGCATTATTTCCTGCGTACATTTTATACACAAAAGGCTCGTGTGACCACTGTGACTGCCACTCTTCCAAATTGCGCTCACAAAAGTACTTGGTTTCGTTCTTTAGAATGTTGATGATGTCCTGTTTGGTGGTTTCATTGTTTATGTTGTGTTCATTGTGTTTGTTCTGACATCCAAATGTCAAAAGCAAAATGAATAAACACATGGTTCCTGTTCTTATGATTTGTTGGTTTGGCATCTGATTGGTATTTTTAAAATTCATGTTCCAGTTTATTCTTGGGTAATTTTTCTTTGGTTCTTTTTTCAAATAGAGGACAACAGTAGCCTATGAAAAAAATCAGTGTTCACTTCCCAAAACAATCAAAACGTTTCCCGTTTTTTGTCCTGTCATCACATATTCGTACGCTTTGGCGATGTCTTCTAATGCATATTCTCGGTCTATTACAGGCTTGAATTTGCCTTCCCCCAAAAGATTGCTGATATAAGGTATCGTTTTTTCCTTACCATAGGGTATAGGAAAAATCACTTTCTTACCTGACATTGAAGTCAGCATGGGGTAAAAAATGTTTTGGGAATAAGGGCCCAATTCTGAGGATATATAAACTCCTTTTTCCTTCAATAAGGGTTTACATTTTCCAAAGGTACTTTTGCCGACTGCGTCAAATATAAAATCGTACTTGTCGCTGTCATTGGTGAAGTCTTCCTTGGTGTAATCGTAAATTTTGTCGGCACCTAAGGATTGTATGAGGTGGATGTTTTTGGTATTGCAGGTAGCGGTTATTTGGACATCGTATTGTCTCGCAAATTGCAGCAGAGCAGAACCAATCCCTCCAGTTGCTCCATTTATTAGAATCTTTTGACCAGGTTGGATATTGACTTTGTGAATGAAGGTATAGGCATAACTCGCTCCTTCCAAACTTGCAGTAGCTTGTTTGTAATCTATATTTTGGGGGATAGGAAATACATTTTCTACCGTTGCGGTCATGTATTCTGCTTGCGAGCCAGCTCCTGTATCGTTGAAACCAAATACTTTATCGCCAATGCTAAATGACTGGACATTCTTTCCGATAGACACTACTTCCCCTGCAAAATCTGTTCCCAATATTATTTGTCTTGGGCTAAATAATCCTAAGACAAATCTCATAATAAAAGGCTGGGCGGTAAGGTTGGCACAATCAGTCCTATTGACGGTAGTAGCATGAACCTTAATGAGTACCTCATTGTCTTTGGGAATTGGTTTTTCGACACTCTCAATTTTTATCTGATTTGGAGAACCATATTTTCTGCGTATTGAAGCTTTCATGTTTTTTGTTTTTTCATTAGTTGAGTATAACGGTTAGGAACGCTTTAATGGCTTTCTGGAAAGTCAATAAAACCTAATTTCTCTAAATTCACTTATTTCTGCATACCCTAAATTCCTATATACTTTTTGTGATTTTTCATTGTGTTTATCCGCAAATAAGATGCAGTGTTTTCCTCTTTCATCTAGTATTAATCGGCTCAGTTCGCCTACACATTTTGTAGCATATCCTTTACCTCGACAGGTCAATTTTGTGTACACATAACTTATGGCAACGTGATTTTCTAAGTTCCTCACTATTGCAGATATACAAACAATTTCTTTGTTGAATTCTAACACAAAAGCATTCCCTTTCTCAATAAAACTCTCTGCCGTTCTCTTTGCACCTTTCATATCATTAGTATTTAAGGCTTCGCTCAAAAAGTCTCCAATGAGAATAGAAATCTCATCTGTATCTTCCTTATTGGCTTTCCTAAAATTCCCACTTGTAAAACAAATTTTATTGAGAACTGTCAATTTCATCAATATGGTTTCCATACTTGTTTTAGTCGATATATCCTGATTCTCTTTTAGGGTTGAGGTATAGAGCTTCAATAAATCAAGAGGTCCATATACTTTCTCAATAATATCCTTTCTGACATCTATTTGATTGACAAGTAATTGTATAGAATCTTCACGTAGCTCTCCACTGATAAACAGCTTAAATCTTAATAGAACAAATACATTGACTATTTTTTTCCTGTCAATGGTGTACAAAATAAAGCTCCCTTTTTCGCCTTCTTCAATGTGTTTGATGCATTTGGGAATCAAACTGATTATCTTATTGTTTACCGCCTCATCTTCTCTTAGGCTGGTTAAGATTTCATTGATAGAATTGTTGTCTTTGGTGTAGTAAAAAGCCTGAATCATATAATAGATTTTTGTTTTTTGACGATAAGGATTGCAGTTGTAGGTCGCTTCAAAAAAAGATTCCGTGATGTTTTTGATGGTAAAATATGGCATTTCAAAACATTCTTTCAAACGAATTTCCGTTGAATTTATAGACACCTCCACCATTCATTGCAAACAACAATTCTCCCGCTCGGTTCTCATAAATTTCCCAGATATGCTGTGTTTGAAGTGCATCATCAACCATATAGTTGGTCATTGATTTACCATCGTATTTCCAAGCACCTGTATCTCGGTCTCCAAACCAAATATTGCCTTGGCTATCTTCTGCTATTGCAAAAACATGTTCGAGAGTTCCTGCTGATGAGGAAGCTCCGTTCCTTGAGCTATTGTGATGAACCAAACCTTTTTTCTCCGAAAAGTTGATTGTTGTATCTCCATCAATTAATAATACACCAATCCCATTGTTCCCTATCCACACATTTCCTTTCGAGTCTTCAAAAATGCTTCTTACATGTAGTATTCCCGTTTCCTGAGAATAGCCTAAAGATTCATCGTCAATGATTTCAAGAGCTTTTCCGTCAAAACCAAATACAGTTGTATAGGTTGCAATCCAAAGATAACCGCTCTTTCCTTTAGAGAAACCAGTTACTCCATACCGATTAGATGAGTTCCTATTGCCTTGAACAGGAAAGGTCAAATGGTGTAATTTGTTGCCATCAAACCTATAAACGCCCCCTTTGTTTCCCGCATTAAACCAAAGGTCATTGGCGGATACCTTCCAATTATTTTCGGTAAAAGCATCTACATCCAATCCTACAAAGCTTTTTTGTGTCTGATTTGTGAAGCGACCATTTTTATAGCTGCTAACTCCGTTTGCAGTACCGAACCAAATTGTTCCTTCCTCGTCTTCTTGTATTCGCCTTACTTGATTATCACTCAAGCCGTTTTCAACCGTAAAATAGTGGAGTGTTTTTCCATCAAATAAGCAAAGACCTTCTTGGTGACTACCCAACCAATAATTCCCTTTACTATCCTGCAAAATGGAGCGAATTCCAGAAGTATATTTTAGCTTGACATCTACTTTAGTATTTGAAGGTTCTTTATTGGTACAAGAAAAACCCACAGTTAAAAGAAATATCAGGCAAATCATTTTTTGCAGTTCGCTATATCTATTCATTTCTCGATTTTCTTATTGTAAGTGAGGCTTCTTTGCTGATATGGTTTAAGCAGTTGGGTTTTCACTCTCAAAAAATTCACTTAAATAGCAATATTTAAAATGTTTATTTTCCAATCAATAACAACAATTCATTTGCAGTTTGATGATCCTTATCCTCATTGGCAAGTTTTAAATATTTTCGGGCTTTTTTGATTGATTTTTTGACTACTTCTCCTTCAAGATACATCAGCCCAAGATAAAAATTAGCTTCGTTTATTTCAGATTCACAATTCCTATACATAGAAGTATCTTTAGAAATAACCTCAAAAATTTTGAAAGCTTTCTTTTTATTCTTCGTCGTTCCAAGTCCGAAGTAATAACAAAAGGCGAGTTCTATTACATTTTTGTTGTGTTCTTTTTGAATTTGACTATAGAGTTTAAAAGCAGCACTAAAACTCTTTTTTTGACTATACGTTTTGGCAAGATTAAAAACAGCAATGTAAGAGCCTTTTTTTATGGCTCTTTTATAGAGTCGGATAGCTAAGCCCATATTTTTATTGCAGTTTATACCTTCGCTCAAATAATCTGCATATCTCACCGTAGCATCTACATTTCCTTTTTTATGCGCTTTCTTAAACCATTTCAAGGCTTTCGCTTTATCAATTTTCAATAGCCTTTTTTTTCCAATTTGAAGTCCATCTTCAAAGTAACTCCCTACTTCAAATTGAGCCTTACCGTTTCCTTTTTTAGCCAGTTTTAAAACCTTTTTCCAATTTTTAATAGTCATTATTTTTGATTTTGCCTACTTGCCAATATTCGATTACACAGCGAAGTCGGGTTCAATAAGACCATACTGATCTAAAAAACTTCGTGTACAACTTGACCTTAGCAGATTACGTTATCATCATGTCTTAGTCCCTTACCCTCCAATAAGCATTTGGCAGGGCTAAGAAATTAATTTTTCAATACCCTAAAATACAGCAAAAATGTCACAAACAAGAATCTTCAACTTCCTCTATTTTATCGTAAATAGGTGCCATTGGAAGCATTGGGCTTGCACCCTCATTCTGATCACAACAAGTCCATTTACTTTCGCTCATGGCACAGTTACTTCTCCGCCGAGTCGTATTTGGAATTGTTATCAGGAAAATCCAGAGAGCCCAGATTCTCCTCCCTGTATTGCAGCGGTTGCCTCTCATGGCACTCAAGCCTTGTATGATTGGAATGAAATCAACCAAGGCAATGCCAATGGCGACCACATGCAATTTGTGCCAAACGGCAATTTAGCCAGTGGCGGCAGACCAGATAAGTATGGAGGCATGGATCAGGTCAGGTTTGATTGGGTATCAACACCCGTTTCTCCAGGTCCATTTACGGTTACATGGACAAATAGTGCTGTACATGCGACGGATTATTACGATGTCTATATAACGAATGAGGATTGGACACCCAACCAACCTTTGACTTGGGAAAACTTAACTCTACTCGTACGAACAGCTCCAAGTCCAGCCGAAAATACTGTTGATATTTCAGTAGTCCTGCCTATTAGAACTGGCAAACACGTTATCTATAGTATCTGGCAACGCTCTGATAGTCCAGAAGCTTTCTATTCGACGAGTGATATTGATTTTGGCATTGGTACGACATCCATTGAACTCGATGAGAATCGTTTTGTAGATTTTATCTTAGAGCCTTCTCCCAATCCTTTTAATCTGACCAGCAAGATCGAGTATAAGCTGAGTAAGGGCGAAATCGTGAACCTCAAAATCTATGATATTTATGGGCGAGAAGTTTCGACGCTGGTTAATAGCTTTCAAGCTTCTGGTGAGTATGAGGTGGTTTTTAATGGTGAGAACTTGAGCAGTGGTGTTTACTTGTATGTCTTTGAAGTGGGCGATTTTAGAAAAACGGATCGCATGGTTTTGCAAAAATAATAGATTCATCGAAAGCGTTAGTGCTAAGAGCTATCATTGACTTTCTGCCATTCAAATGAGTGAGAAGACAGAAATGAAGTGAGACTTCAAATTCCTTATTGTCAAAAGATTAAGAATCTTATTGATTGATTTAGTTTTGTCCTACCACTTACGATATTAGGTTCAATGAATGATGTCAAGTACCTTGCTTTGCAGCTCAACAATAACTTCATTTTTACGATTAAAAACTTCATAGGGGGGATTATATCCTAAAAAATAAAATCGGTTCGTATAAGCAATTCCCTGAGCATCCAAAGCTGCTTTTAATTGTTCCTTATGCTTTGCTATCTTTTCATCATTCGCCCAACCACCAAAGGTGATGGCAGCGACAGTTTTGGCTGGCTCTTCCCGAAATTCTATGCCTGATTGATTAGGTTGGGGAAGTGTTTCTTTATTAAACTTTTTGGGGACCATAAACATGACTGTCATAGAGTCTTCCAAAGACATGGCGACAGGAGAAGTCATGGATATTTTTTCGTTCCTTTCATTTCCGCCAAAAATATAGCCTGCCAAAATGGAGAATCCTTTGCTTGATGCATCCTTGTATTC
Source organism: Chitinophagales bacterium (assembly GCA_045105835.1). Lineage (GTDB taxonomy): Bacteria > Bacteroidota > Bacteroidia > Chitinophagales > UBA2359 > JAUHXA01. The sequence goes on along the minus strand of JBGCDY010000131.1, from coordinate 502 downwards.
ATTGATGGAGAGTTTGACGGATGTAAACAAACTTGCTTCGTAGCTGCGTATTTCAAATGTGTCGTATTTTTTATTGACGACATAAGGATATGTTTCAATATTCCTTTGTCCTTTCATAGAAAAAAATTGTACGAGGGTGAAGGCTAAAAAGATTATTCCGAGTAAGATTAAAAATATTTTCATTGCTGATGTTTATGTGTACTAAGTGAGAAGACAGAAATGGGATGTGAGAAGTCAGACTTCAAATCTCTTATTGTCAAAAGATTAACAGTACTATTAATTGATTTAGTTTTGTCCTACCACTTACTATTCTGATTTAGGCTGTTCAATCAAGGCTAAAAAGTTCTCTAACTTTTTAGCTTTAGATTAAGCAGCTTTACCTTTTGTTCTGTACTGTTGTAATTGCTTACATTTTATGCTTTCCAAAGCATTTTGAGCCTCATCTATTGAAAAAGTTTTTCCAAAAGTGGCTATGGTGAAAATAAATTCAGTTAATCCACTT
>JBGCDY010000130.1:0-2381 GCA_045105835.1 Chitinophagales bacterium | reverse complement strand
CATTCAAAAGGCTCTTCAAAAATCATTGGCTCTTTATGGCAACAAGCACTATAGAGTCTTTCATGCCTACCACCATCTGGGAGATTACTATCTTATGATTGGTGATACACTACAACAAATTAAAGCCTATCAAAAAGCAATCATTGCATTGGTAGTCGACTTCCATCCAGAAGGCCATCATCAAAATCCCGTTCTTCCTCTACATCAACCCCATCCTATTGAATTATCAAAAGTGCTCTCAAAAAAGGCCACATCCTTAGTTCTTTGGTATCAATCGACCCAAGACCCTCAAGACTTGAGAACTGCAATAGCTACGTATAAATTGAGCCTTGATTTCATCCAACAAATGCGCCAAAATCACCAAGCAGAAGGCTCAAAATTATTCTCGTCTAAGGCCATGATGCGTACATTTGAAAATGCCGTTCATGCGACCTACCAACTCCTTGAAGCAACAAAGAATATTGAAGAAAAAAAGGCTTTGAGCAATACGCTTTTTCAATTCAGCGAAGAGTCCAAAGCTGCCTTACTGCTTTCGAATGTAAAAGAAAGTGAAGCCAAAACAAATGCTGCAATTCCTGCTGATTTGTTGGAAGAAGAACAACATATCAAACAAGAATTGAACGAACTTCAAAAGAAAATCAACCAACAAAAAGCAAAAAGAGTAGATGTCACCGATTCGATTTTACTCGGATTACAAGGAGCCTACTTTGATTTGCAGCAAATTTATCAGCAAGTCATCCAAAATTTTGAAACCAATTATCCTGCCTATTTTCAGTTGAAATACAACATCAAAATGGTCAAAACGGCAGATATAAAAAACCATTTGCAGCAGAAAAACCAACAAAACCTTCAATACAAAACAGCTGTAGTATCTTATTTTGTAGGCAAAAAAAACATTTACGCACTCCTATTTACCGATACCTGTTTTGAAGTCAAACAAATCGCCAAACCTGAACAGTTTCATCAACTTATTCAAACCCTACAAGAATCCATGCAATTCATTGATTTGGAGGATTTCATTGAAGCTTCAAGAGAATTGTATCAACACTTGATTGCTCCCATTGAAGGCTGGATAAAAGAAGCCAAAAAATTGGTGATTTTGCGGCACGATGTCTTGGAATACTTGCCTTTTGAAGTGCTTTTGACAAAGGATGTTCCCAGCACTTCAAAACCTATTTACGCAGACCTTCCGTACCTACTCCAAGAGTTTGAAATTTGCTACCATTATTCCGCTAATTTGTGGTTCAATGGAATCTCCAAACACGATTTAACCAAACATTTGCCCAATACTTTCTTGGGTTTTGCCCCCGTGACCTTCAATGGCGAGACTCCAATAGAATTGGCAATGGAATCGAAGCAAGGTCAAAACAGGGTTTTGAGGAGCAATCGGGCGGGAGAACAGGCTTTGCAGCAATTGCCGAATACCGAAGTGGAAGTAAAAGATGTGTATCAGTTTTTTCAAGATAAAAAACTGGATGCAAAAGCGTTTTTGTATGGTTCTGCTTCAAAAGAAAATTTGATGTTGGAGGCAGTCAAACACAAGTTTATTTTGATTTCTACGCATGGTTTTGTGGAAAACGAAGAGGCGGGATTGTCGGGAATTTGTTTGGCAGATGTGAAACAGGAACCTGGTTTTCGGAGGAATGAACAAGAATTGGGTACGGAAAAGAATACATACAGAGGTTCTAATAAAACGCCTCTACAAACAGACATCAATCCGAGTCAAAAAGACTACCTTTTTTACACCTCCGATGCCTATCACCTCCGATTGAATGCCGACCTTGTGGTATTGAGCAGTTGCAGCAGTGGCATTGGAAAATTGGAGAAAGGAGAAGGCATGATGGCAATGAATCGGGGCTTTTTGTATGCAGGAGCGAGCAACATTGTGTTTACCCAATTCGACATTCCCGACCAAAGCAGCAGCCTTTTGGTCAAAAAACTATTTCAATACATTCTGGAAGGCTACTCCTACCCTACTGCCCTTCAATTGGCTAAGCGGGAAATGATTCAACAAAAGGGAAGCAGCCCACAGGATTGGGCAGGCTTTGTGTTGATTGGGTGCTAAGAAAAACTCAAATTCAAAGCACAAATTCAAACGCAAAAATTCTTTGGTTCAGGGTTGATTAAAACCTTAATTGGTCTGTTTTTTTTGAAATTTCACTTAGGAAACAAAAATATTGGAGCGCCCTACCTTTACACCATCTTGATTGGTTTCCCAAAAATAATCACCTGGAAATCAGTATAAAATGTCGTTTAGCAAATCCGTTAAAGCCTGCCCCGACCACTCGGGGGCTTGAATATTTGTAGAAAAACGAAGAAAGTAATAACAGAACTCCATCGGAGTTCAACCCAGATCACCCCTTCTTATCCACCATCCGATT
>JBGCDY010000129.1:0-4119 GCA_045105835.1 Chitinophagales bacterium | reverse complement strand
CCTATCCCCCTTCAAAGGGGAATTCACGCCAAAACTCCCCCTTTGAAGGGGGCAGGGGGGATGTTAGGCAGTGGTTAAGAACATTTTGAAAGATAGTAATTTGGCGGTTACATTAAGTACAATTTAAGCAAAAAATAGAATTGAAGAATAAATGGACAGAACAATAACCATCAATGATTTTCCTTCCATATCGCTTTTTGAGGAAGAGCAAGGAAAGGGATTTGAGACGAGTTTTGACTTGTTGGAGAACGAAGACGGGATATATATCTATAAGTTCTCCATCAGTGCGGAAAAAGCTGCGTCTCCACAGCCTGTTAGCTTGCGTTGGCGATTGCCTTCTTTCAATATGAAGGGCGTGTGGAAATGTGGAGGGATTCATGATAAACGGCAGCAATACGATTGGGAGTTGGAGCATTTACAGTCGAGAATTTCGGTGGATGCGCCTGTGATTTCGGTTTTTGGGCATGAAGATGAGAATGCGATTACCTTCGCTTGTTCGGATGCCATTAACTTGGTCGAAATGAATGCTTTGCTGCGAGAAGAAGACCATCATTTGTATTGTCATGTGACCTTCTTTAGAGAGCGACATCCCGAAATTACGCACTACGAAGCGGAGATTAGAGTGGATATGCGTTCGGTTTTGTATTCGAGAGCCTTGCAGGATGTGTCGAAATGGTGGGCGAGTTTTGAAGCTTTGAAGCCTTCGCCTGTGCCTGCTTTGGCGAAAGCTCCTTTGTATTCGACTTGGTATAATTTTCACCAATCTTTGGAGGAAAATGTGCTTCTGGAAGAGTGTGAAATTGCGGCTTCGATGGGTTATGAATTGATTATTTTGGACGATGGTTGGCAGACGATGGACACGAATCGGGGCTATGATTATACAGGAGATTGGCGACCTGATCGCTTTCCTGATATGGCTGGTTTTGTGGAGAAAGTGCATCAAACGGGGATGAAGTTTGGCTTGTGGTATTCGGTGCCTTTTTGTGGTGAAAAATCAAAGGCGTATCAACGCTTCAAAGGCAAATTTTTGACGGAAAATCACCGTTGGGCTCCCGTTTTTGACCCACGCTATCCCGATGTGCGGCAATACCTGATTGACACATACACGACTGCATTGAAGGAGTGGAATATGGATGCCTTCAAATTGGATTTTATTGACGACTTCAAGGTGTACCCTGAAACGGTTTTGACGAAGGAAAACGGAAGGGATTATGCAAATGTGAATGCAGCTGTGGATAGGTTGATGACGGATGTAATGGAGGCTTTGCGAGCCATTAAGCCCAATATTGCGATTGAGTTTAGACAGCAATATGTGGGCCCTACGATGCGGAAGTTTGGAAATATGTTTCGGGCATTTGACTGCCCAAATGATGCGGTTTCGAATCGGATTCGGATTGCAGATGTGAAGCTATTGTGTGGCGAAACGGCAGTACATTCTGACCCTCAAACATGGCACAGAGATGAAAAGGTAGAAGTTGCAGCTTTGCAGGTTTTGAATGGTTTTTTTGGCGTGCCGCAAATGTCTATTCACCTCCGAAATTATCCTGAAAGCCACCTCAATATGGTGCGTTTTTATACGAAATATTGGAACGAACATGCGGATATTTTGTTGGGTGGCACATTCACGCCTGACAAGCCTTTGGCGAATTATCCTTTGTTGAAAAGTGAAAAGGATGGGCATTTGATTGTTGGAGTATATGATGATGTGGTGGTGCAAATTGGTGGTGGAACGGTGACTGATTTGTTGAATGGCAAAATGACGGATTCTATCATTGTCCGAAATGTGGAAGAGGATTTAACCTTTGAGTTGACGGTTTGGAATTGTGAAGGTGTGGAGGAATGGTCGGGTCGGGTTACCTTGGCGGAAGGTGTTTCGGAGATTGGGGTGAAGGCTTCGGGGATGGTGAGGTTGGAGAGAATTGAGAGTTGATAATTGAAAATGGATAATTAAGGGAAATGGAAAATATAATCCCAATAGATATAGGCTGTTTATTTGCAATTGTTGTGAAAAATGGTGAGAAGGATAGAATTGTAAAAGCTTTGCAAATAAAATCAGCGGAATTTTTTTCATGGGAAATAGCAAATCAAAGAAAAAATGAAACTGATAAGTTCGATGAAAATGGGGCTTTTGAAATGGTTATCATTTCTGATGATATTGTTGGATGGAATTTTATTATTTGCAATAAAATCTATGACTTTAAATATTCTTTGAATTGCTGCAATTTGTTAAAAGGAGAATTTGAAGAAATCTACTCTTTTGCAGTTGATGTACATTCAGGACTTTATAGGTTTATGAAGATTCATAAAGGCGAGATGAAAAGGTTATTTGAAAGAGATGCCAATCACAATACAGGGGAGTTTGGAGAAGAGTTGCCAGAAGAAAAACAGATGAAAGTGGAAAATGATGAACACGATTATTTTCATGCGGTAAAGTTGACTCAAATCCTTTTGAAGGAGAAAGAGTGGATTGAGAATAAAGAGCTGTTCGAAAAACCTGTATTGGTTGGGAAAAGATACTTTAAAGAAATAGAGAAATATCCCAATCTTTATATTGAGCCTTTGAAAACTAAAAAACTAAATCTTGATGATATTGATTTGCCTTTTTAAATTGAAAATTAAAACACACTAAATTAAACGCATGAAGACAGTTTCAGAGATTGGGGTGAAGGCTTCGGGGATGCTTAGGTTACGATGGACGGGAGACGATTGACGATGGACGGAAAACAGGTAGTTTTTGGAGTGGATTATGTTCTTTATCTTTCGATAAGTAACAAATTCAAAAATACCTCATCTAAATGCTCAAAATCTTTATCCGTAGTGATAAGTTGGGCTTCTAATACAGATGTGGTAGCAGCTATCCAAATATCATTTTTTCCCATGTTGCGAGCAGAAAGAGGAGATGGATAAGATGCTAATTTTCCTTGACTAAAAGCATCAATTTCAGCATATTTATCTATTATATCCTCCGCATTTATATCAACTATGAGGAACAAATCAAGAAAGGTGTCTAATTTTCTCATTCTTTTGTTACCCCATTTGTTTCTTAATGCCAACGCCTTCAACTCTCCTTTGCTGACTACAGATATAAAGGCTAAGTTATTGTTGTCTAAAATCTGGTAATTGGCTTCAATTTCTATTGCGATTTCGTCTTCTCGAAGATAAAGTAGCAAAATGTTCGTATCAAGTAAGTATCTCATAGCATATTCAGTAGTTCGTCTGTAGATTGGGGAATATCAATAGATTGGGTAATTTGTTTGAATTTTTGTTTGTCCACTCCTTGATAACCTTTTGCTTTAATCAAAGCCTCTACATCTGTTTTTTTTCGGATAGGACGAACATATTTTTGGATAATAGAAAAATCACTGGATTTCTCTGCTCCCAAAGCTTGTTTTTTGGATTGAGGAGTTTGAATATCCAAGGTTTTAATTCCCAAACGTTTGACAAGTTTTAGGAGAAGATTGAGGTCTTCTTGATTGGGAATTTGTAAGGTTAAATTGATTGTCTGCATAATGAAAAAGTATTGGTATCAATATATTACTAACAACAAAAGCAGGTGAAATGGTTCAAATTTAACACACTAATAAGTACATAAAACACTAAAACAACAAATATGGAAACAGTAATTTCTACAATTGATATAGCCATCATCATAGCCTATTTTGTATTGGTTTTTGCGATTGGTTTGTGGGTAGGTCGAAAAGCCAAAACGGGGGATGACCTGTTTTTGGGTGGGCGTTCGCTGACTTGGGGATTCATTGGGCTGTCGCTTTTTGCCTCCAATATTTCGAGTACAACTTTGGTAGGCTTGGCAGGAGCGGCTTATACGACGGGGATTGTACAGTCGGTCTATGAGTGGGGAGCAGCGATTCCCTTTGCGATTTTGGCGTTTATCTATGTGCCGCTGTATTTGAAGGCGAAAATCACAACGATTCCCGAATTTTTGGAGTTGCGGTTTGATAGGCGTTCGAGGGTGTTTTTCTCTTTGGTGACGATAGTGGCGAGCATATTGATTGATACAGCAGGAAGCTTGTATGCAGGCGCTTTGGTGATAAAAATCTTTTTCCCTGCCATAGAATTGTGGCAAACCTGTGCGGTATTGGCTTTGATTACAGGTATTTA
>JBGCDY010000128.1:0-4569 GCA_045105835.1 Chitinophagales bacterium | reverse complement strand
CAGAAGCAGAATGGGAATTTGCAGCAAGAGGGGGAAATGAAAGTAGAGGCTATAAATTTTCGGGAAGCGATGACATTGGGGAAGTAGCTTGGTATGATAAAAATTCAGAAGATAAAACACATTCTGTAGGTTCAAAAAAAGCAAACGAACTGGGACTATATGATATGAGCGGAAATGTTTGGGAATGGTGTCAAGATTGGTATGACGAAAATTATTATGCCAATAGTCCTTTGAAAAATCCTCAAGGAGTGGAGAAAGGAAAATACCGCGTTTTGCGTGGCGGCTCTTGGAACAACCATTCCCTCAACTGCCGTGTCTCCGTCCGTAATAGGAGCTATCCTCCGTATGGTTTCAATTACGTCGGGTTTCGTTTAGTCGAGGACTTTTAAGCCTTTTTCCTTTAATCCTTTACCCCTTTTATCCCTTTTATCCCCTGCTTCGCAGGGGCGATTTTTTTTTTAAAAAAGAGTAGAAAATGCTTATCTTAGTTTGTCACATATAAATTCAATTATGAAAGGTTTAGCACGAAAAAAAATCAGCTTTTCTGAATATTTAGAATTGGAGGAGAAGGCAGAAACAAAACACGAATACCACGATGGCTTTGTATGGGCGATGGCGGGAGGTTCGCCCAATCACAATAATATTTGTGGAAATTTATATTCAAGCTTATCATCCGTTTTACGAGGAAAAGAAGGGAATTGTCGTCCTTTTATGAGTGATTTGAAAGTTTATATTGAATCCGTAAATAGAGGTGTTTATCCCGATGCGATGGTCGTATGTGACGGTTTAGAATTTCATGCAAAACGGAAAGATGTCATTACCAACCCTAAGTTGATTGTAGAAGTATTGTCTCCCAGTACAGCCGCTTTTGACAGAGGAGCAAAGTTCCGATTTTACAAGTCTTTGCCGTCCTTTAGAGAATATATTTTGGTTCATCAAGACCAACCTTTTGTGGAGGGTTATTATTGGGAAGACAGAGAACATTGGCGGATTGCCCATGCGATAGGCTTGGAGGAAAATATTTATGTTCATTCCATTGATGCAGAAATTTCTTTGAAGGACATTTACGCCTTTATTGAGTTTTCGGAAGATGCCCAAATGAAAATGGATTTGTAAGCTACTCTCCCATTTCCTCCACAATCAAACCCACTTCCACAACCAACAAAAATTGGTCACCATTCATCTCTTGCGAAACTTCATATTGATAAGTACCCGCTTCTTCAAATTTTTCAAAACCATCATTCAGAGCTTCTTCAATGTCCCACAAATCGCCCATACCTTCACCAACATAAGCCCCTTCGCTGTCCATCATTTTGATGGTGATTTCCTTTTCGATTTTCTGATTGGAAGGGCTTGTACGTTTGACCATGACCTTCAAGTGGTCGTAAAAATAACCCTCCATATAACGAATCCCCAAACGAACATCTGCCGTAGGCATCGGATTGTCCATTTTCACTTTGAACAAAACCGTATTGTCGCTTTTCCAGACATAATCAGGAATGCCAATAAAATGTTTGTAAATCGCAGGCTTGCAGGCAGAGAATTGAAGCGTGAACGCACATAGGAATAGTAAAAGAATTTTCTTCATCGTTGAATTGGTTTTGAAATCGGTTGCTTATTTGTATTAGCCTGAATCATTCATAAATTAAGTAGGAAGACAGAAAAGAGAAGCGAGATGAGAGATTCAAATTTATTCTCTATCAAGCTATTGATGAATTTATTGATTCAATCTAATTTTGTCCACATACTTACACAGAGAACTTGCAGTCGAAGGTCTTAACAACTATTTTACGACCAGTCCACCAGTCCACCAGTCACTACTTCAATAAGTAATCTGCAAGGCTTGAGCAATGTTTTTCATTAACGTAACCACTAGCGAGCCAAGTATATAAAATGCAACCGTAATTGAAAACATCATACGGTATTCATACATATTCCAGACTTCAACGGGAGAAAGAAAACTGCCTACTCCATAAACGACAATACAAGTAAGGGCAAAGAAAAATAGAGAGGTAAAAAAATATTTTGCTTGTTTTTTGGCAATAAAAAAGCTGATAAGTGCATTCAGCCAAGCATAAAAACCCACGACCATACTGCCCACAATCCATGCCATTTCTTCATTAGCACTCCAGAGGTCACCAATAAACATAGCGACTACACCAATGCCTAAGACCCACAACATCTGCATAAAAGGACTCAACTTGGTAAAAACTTGGTAGGAAAGGTAGGTCTTTTGCATGAATAAACTCCAATGAGTTGTTTGGTTCGAAAAAAAACAAGCTATTTTTGAGCAAGCTACCATAAAGAATGATAAATGACAAAAAATGTTCTTGAAAAATGCGTTTTTATGTTCTAATATTATCGCTGCAAAATCATTTGAAAGACTTTGAATTTTCAATTCGTAAAAGACTTTATCTACAAAAAAACGTTTTTTAGAAAGAATTCCATCAATAACGAAGGGTTTAAATCCCTCGCTATTGATGGAATGATGAAAAATTGATTACAAACTTAAACAAGATACTATGATTCGATTTAAATTATTCCCATTTTGGATGTGCGTCCTGCTCATGGGCGTATTATTGACCTTCAATGCTTGTGAAGATGATACTCCTGAACCAGAACCTATTGAAGAAGAGGCCCTTCCAAACGATGTTCGTTTTCAGTTGAGAGGAGGTTCTTTTGGAGAACAAAACATTGTTTTTGAAAAGACAGAAGGAAGTATCACCAAAACTGGCTTTGATGAAGCCACAGGCACTACCCGCCTCTATACGCTTGCTCCCAAAACCAATAGCAACCAAAACGACATCATTGACATTTACTTCCCCTTCACTCCCACTTCAGGAAAGGGCGCATTTGTTCTGGAAACTGCAAATCGCCAATCTAAAATACAAGATTTCAACATCTATATAGGTGGCAACAAGCAAGTTTCGCTTACCAAAATCACCGTTGAAGTGGACGAATATGGAGAGATTGGAGGTCGCATCAAAGGACGATTCTTCGGTTCTGGATTTGATGAAAGCATTGGAGCAGATGGAGTGCTCATCAACTTTGGTGAATTTGATATGTTGCGAAGTTTCTAAAAACAAAAGTGAATACAGATTACAAAAGTTTTGAAAACTTTTGTAATCTCTCTTTTCAAGAATACCTCCTTTACTAATACAAAACCATAAAATGAACAAACCTCCTTGTATTTTGGTCATGGGTGTTTCGGGCTGCGGCAAAACAACCATAGCCCGCCTTTTGGCTGCAAAAAAAGAACTCTCTTTCTTAGAAGCAGATGACTTCCATCCACTTTCCAACAAAGAAAAAATGCAAGCAAAAATCCCACTCACCGATGCAGACCGCCTACCTTGGCTACAACAGTTGGGCATCGAAATGAAAAGCCAAGAATCCAATGGTTTCGTGCTTGCTTGTTCTGCATTGAAGGAAAGCTACCGTAAACTGTTACAATCTTCTATTAATGAGCCTTTGCAGCTGGTTTTTCTACAAGGTAGCTTTGAAGAAATATTGAAGCGAATGGAGGCAAGAGAGAATCATTTTATGCCTTCGGACTTGTTGAAGAGTCAATTTGAAGATTTGGAAATTCCTCAAAATGCTTTTTGTGTAAACATTGCAGGTACTCCTGCTGCAATTATTGAGGAGGTGCTACAATTATTGAATGGAGAAAGGCATGGTTAGTGATTCATTCATAGAATAATTGCCCGTACAAGTTTCCAAACTTGTACGAAACCAAGTAGCAAGTCTCCTTCTCGTACTCCAGGTAGAACTCTTCAAATTGAATGGAATCCCAATGACTATCGTGGGCAACGTCATTATGATAAAAACTGGGATGGACACAGGGGGAAGCGAGCTTATTGGTCAATAGAAGACTTATCGAGACGAGGTCAACCAGGGAGTCGAACAAAAGTTATAAACGAAGAAGGTGGATATAAAAGATATAATTCTGAAGGAAAAAATACTGATTTTCACGAAATTGATTAATTATACATTACTATGAATAGGTATAATTCTTTATTAAAAGCATTGAGTGTAATTGATATTACTGCTCCCATTTTTGCTGGAAAAGCAGCAGGAGGTATTGAATTAGGTAGTACATTTCAAGATTTAATAGAAGTTATAGAACGGATAACCTATAGACGCTTTGATGAAGAATGTAGAGGATTTATGAGTAATTTTAGTGTTTGGTATAATTTACACAATTATATAACACTCGAATTTAGTCTTTTATCAGGAATTCTAACTACTATTCGTTTGTATCCAGACTATAAAGGGAAATATGAAGGAGTTATTGAAGTTGGTCAAACCACTATTGAAGAAGCAGGACTCCTTTTAAATAAAGAAATTGAGTTTGATAATACTTTCGAGTATCACAAGATTACTGGTACAGAGGGGATTTATTTTAGAATGAATCAAACGCTTTATAATGATTCCTATCCACTTAATCATGTTAAACAAAAAATAGGTGTTATTGCAATTACATTAGACTCAGTATGGCGTTAAAGAATATTACAATAGCTTTTGAACAAGAGCCGCTAGATAGAAAAGAACTACCCATTTGACGTAGGTAGT
>JBGCDY010000127.1:0-10858 GCA_045105835.1 Chitinophagales bacterium | reverse complement strand
AGTACTGGAAATCAATTCAATATCACTCCAAACATCAACATTCGCACAAGCATCGACCAAAACTCCTTCGATTTCTTCATAGTTCTGGTTCAAAACCGTTTGAGCGGCTTCAATACAAATATCTTCCGCCGTAATCGCTGTATAATAGAGGCGGAAAAAAGGAGTCGGTTCGTAGGTTTTGGCGAAAGGTTTTTCGTTGTAAGCCAAGCCAATCACCAAGCCATTGGAGTTGTGAGAAGGCTGCAATTCAAAGATTTCGGTGTCGTAGGAGGGGAACACACTCATGATGTCGATACCACTGATTTGCAGCTCAAAAGCCAAAACCGAACTGTTTGGATTCATTACATAGACATCCACATATTGATGGTCTAAGTTCAGTTCTCCAATGCTGAAAGTAGCCGTATGATTGGGATTGAAGATAGCCGAAGTGGGCAGTTCGCAGTGATTGTGACTCAAAGGATGTGTATGTATACCACTGTTTTCCAGTTCACAAGCCATCAAAAGCGCAGGGTCGGCAATGCTGATTTTGCCATCGCTGTTCAAATCTGTACAGCTATTGTATTGCAGGTTTTCGCTCAAAATTTCGTGTAGGTAAATATTTACATCCGAAAAAGTATAGTGTAAATCACCATTTCTATCGCCCACTTTTTGACTGCCCTGACAATCTCCTGAACAGTCCGCAGAAGCTGTTCCATAAACCTCTCCCAAACAATCTACAATTGCCTCACATTCATCGTATTTAGTCACAATAGGTTGCCCTTCATCGCCTCGCTCCAATTCAAAACAAACCTTCGCCCAATTGTTGTGGTAATTGCTCTCATAAAAACCCAAAGCATCAGGACGTTCCAACCAATTCACCCGCACCACCAAAGTATAAAAACCCGCTTCCAAGCTCGTAATATCTATCCATTGACACGCCAAATTGAAGTCGTAAATATCTCCACAACCTAACGAAATTCCCTGATTGGCGCAGTCGTATTTATTGTTGCCATCAGGACAATCCAAATCCACGACACAAAAGCCATTTTTGAAGCCAATCGGCAATTCATTTCCTCCCGCATCATACAGCAGATATTCTGCATAACCTTCATAGTGCCAATGACTATGACAGTCATCCCATTCCCATTCTCCATCATCTGCACCACCGCTTTGAGGAGGTTTTCCGAGATAATAATCCTTGTCACCAATGTTGCGAATATGTGTACTAAATCGCAAAACTTCACGAGTTCCGTAGCCCTGCAAACATCCTTCTTGAATCGCACAAGCATCTTCATTTTGCAGATAACTTAACTGCAAACTATTCCGCAATACATGCTCCAAAACCACCAAATCAGGACCATCGGGACAGTTTGGGTGCCCTTGATACACACAAGCCGATTCGTCTGAAACCGTTGCCAAAGGGTCAAAATTGCAGGCACCAGCATCCATGCAGCCTACAATCGGACCTTCAAAACGAATCTGCCAATTCACCATTTTTCCATTGCAGCTTTCGTCTCCGCCCACTCGAACAAAATAGGTTTTGCCTTGCTCCAAAATCATGTTTGCTTCCGCCAATTCACCACATTGGTCGTCGTTGTAGAAAATCGCTCCAATCTGCGTATCGTCCCACTCCAAACCTGCACAATAATCATACACCCAAATGGCAGTATTGCAGCTGTTGGTCAAGTCACAGGTAGTCAATAAATAACGTCCTGTTTCTTGCGCTTCAAAAACATACCAATTGTTGGGAATTTGAGCAGGGTAAATCCAGTCTTTTTGGGCAGGAATCGGAAAGGCACAGCTCGAACCCAAAGGACAACCGCCCATTTGTATCGTGAAAACACTTCCAAAATTGGTATCTCTTGCGATTAATTCATTATTGTAATACAGCGAAAAACGTCCATCAGGAAAGCCGCCATAATCCTGTAAACCATCCCCAAAGCTGTCTTCAATCGTAAAGGTCAAGCATTGACTCGCTTCCACACAAATACTTGCGCCTTCCTCACTTCCACTCGCCAAAATATTGCCGAATTGGTCGTTGAGTCGCCAAGTTGTTTCTTTGTCAGCCGAACGGTCGGGAATGATTTCTATGGACACAGCTATTTGATTGGGGCAATCTTGTGCCATTGCCTTGCAGGTCAATAAGATGCAAGTGCATAGAAGTAAGAAATAAGGAATCGTTTTCATAGCCCTTCGGTTTTACAGTTTGCGGGTGGACTGCAATTGATGGGGCTTAAATGGGGGAGGGTAACGGCGGTTTTAACCACTGTATGTATAATGCGAAAGCAAGGGTTTTAAAAATATTTGAAAACCAGCTATTCAAATTATGATTCAATGAGAATAGTTCTTGTGAAACTTGTCAGCGAATGAATTCGCCGATACATAAATCGCTGCAAATACAGTAAAAGAAAGAGCCAAATTCATGCCAACCATTGGTCAGCAATCCGTCAACTTATGCTTTAGGCAATGTAAAAAAGAAGGTGCTGCCTTGTTGAGGTACAGATTCGAGCCAAATTTCACCACCCAATTTGTTGATGATTTTTTGACAAATCGCCAATCCAATACCTGTTCCCTGATATTCTGCCGTGCTGTGGAGGCGTTTGAAAATGGTAAAAACCTGTTCTTTGTAGTCTGCTTCAATACCAATGCCATTGTCGGCTATCGAAAGGGTGTAATTATTTTCATCTTCAAGGACATGGATTTCAATGGAAGGGTTTTCATCCTTCCGAAATTTGATAGCATTGCTAAGTAAGTTCTGAAACAATTGAATCATAAACAGCTTTGGAGCTTTCACCTTTGGCAGTTGGTCTGCTTCAATTTGTACTTCATTTTCACGAATAGTAGCACGTAAGTTTTGTTTCACAATATGCACTACATCCTCCAAATCCACTTCCTCTTGCATTTCTTGTTCATTCAGTTTGTCAATCGTTGCATAACTCAATAAGTCATTCAATAATAGACTCATGCGCTCTACACCGCCTGTCACAAACTGCATGTATTCCTGCTCTTCAATATTCAATTTGGTATCCAGTGAGCGTTCGAGAAGATTGGTAAAACTGTGAATCATTCGCAGCGGCTCTTTGAGGTCATGAGAAGCCACATAGACAAATTGCTTCAAATCTTCATTTACCTCTTTCAACGTTTGGTTACTTTGCTCCAACAACTGATTGCTCTCTCCCAAGAGTTCATTGCTTTGCTCCAACAATTTGCCGTTCATAAATTCCTTGACCTTCAAATTGTATAGATAACTGCCCAGAAAAAAGCAGATAGAAACCATCACAAAACCATTGATAAGGTGACCAATAAGTTTATCTGTGTCTGTTTGGAAGTAGAATAATCCTGCTACCAAGGTTCCATAACTCAAGCTCAATGCAATCGCCAATTCAATGTTGCGGAAATTGAAGAGAAAACTTAAGGACAAGACAAACATCACAAAAATGGTGATTTCGCCATGAATCAATTGATTGTTCAGCGCAATGCAGAGAAACCATATAGAAAACAATCCAACAATGCACCACACCAGTTTTCGTGTAAAGCGAAAATCATGTTGCTCCAACTGTTTCTCTCTCAATTTGTAGTAAACCGCCACGCTTCCAAAAAAAGGAAACACGCTGACATGAAACAAAAATAAGTAGAAATAAGCGGGAATCCGCTCCCAGTCATTTTTGATATAATGGAGATAATCAGTGGGTAAAATCAATAGATGAATAACAACCAAGACGAGACTCAACAAAAATATTTTCTTGAGGTTTCGCCTATTCAGTTGTGTTTGAAATTCCTCCACGTATTCAAGAGGAATCTGTTTATTGCTAAGGTATCTTGTTACTATTTTCATGGGGAATAAAGTTGCAAGCATTGATTGAATCAAATCTTGCTTTGAATTACTTATACAAGTTTATTTGACAATTAAACAAATAGGAAATTATTCACTCTCATTTTTTTGAGAATGTTAAGTTGTTTAGGTTGAGGGCGAGCTTGTGGTTTTTGGAGAATGTATTATCCAAAAACGATTTTATAGGGCTTAAAAAGGATTTATGACAGTAATATAACAATTTTTAAGCCATTTTTTTGCGCCCAAATCAAATACTTGGAACAATCACTTTCAATACCCCTTTCAATATTTTTATTTCAAAGTCAGCGCCTTTGCCAGCAGGGTCGCCATCAATCTGTGCATCCGTTTCTGACTCACATTGAAGGTGAGCCTTATCCGTTTGAATCACATCCACATAAGGCACTTTTGCAGCCTTTCCGAGCATAAACATGGGCAACAAGTACAAGGCTCGCCATTTTGAAAAATGTTCTACCACAATCATTTCCAACAAGCCATCGCTGATGTCAGATAGTTCAGGAGCTACACCAATTTGGTATCCATACTGTCCCGAATTAGAAAAATTGATAAACAAGGCTTTTTTTTCAAAAGACATACCATCACAGCGAATCGTATATTTTTGAGGCTTGTAAGTCGCATAATAATGCAATGCCCAACGAGCATAAGACACAAAGCCTCGCATCTTAGTTTCTGCAAAACGATTGACAATCAAAGCCTCTATTCCTACACCTGCATTGCTAAAAAATAACTTATCATTCATCAATCCCACATCACACTGAATCGTATGGGCTTCATTCAGTACTTCAATCGCCTGTTTGCGCCCTATTGGAATACCCAGTTTTCGAGCAAAACCGTTCCCTGAACCACCAGGCACAATCCCCAATGCCACATCGGTATGAATCAACTGCTGTGCAATCTCATTGATAGAACCATCTCCACCTACTGCCACGACCACATTGAAGCCATCATTTACTGCTTTTTTTGCCAACAACTTAGCGTGACCCGCATACTGCGTATGAGCAATATGCACCTCATATTTATTGGAGTCAATGTATTGATGCGCCAACTTGGGTACTTTCTTTTTTTTATTGATGCCCGCAATTGGGTTAATGATAAACAATATCTTTTTCTGCTGCATTGATTGATTCGTTAATTGGAAAGATTGTGGATTGAAGTGATTGAAACCGAGCCATAATTCATTCTCAAACATAAACACTTAAACACATATCCCTGACATTTCGTACTTCAAAAAAACAGTAATTTTACGGCATAGGCAACGAACTTTAAAATTATTAACGTTTTAAATTAACATCCACCTTATATTTGCATTATTAAGAGGGGGATTTAATTACACGATTCTTTTTTTGAAGAAATGGAAAATCAATCGTTTTTGATTCCAAATTCATTTTAATTTTCATTGGTTTACGATATGTTCAAAAATACATGCACACTTATATTACTCACATTATTATTTGTGGGAGAGTTGTCGGCTCAAGAAGTCCGAAAATACAGCAATGAGTTTTTATCATTAGGTGTTGGGGCAAGAGCCTTGGCGATGGGAAATGCCCAAAATGCTTCGGTCAATGATGTCACTTCAGGTTATTGGAATCCTGCAGGTTTGGCACAAATCGAAAACATCCAAGTAGGAGCGATGCATTCTGAATGGTTTGCAGGCATTGCCAAATACGATTATGCCAGTATTGCCCTTCCTATTTCTGACGGCAAACGAGCCTTGGGCATTTCTGCCATTCGTTTTGGAGTAGATGACATCCCCAATACACTTTTCATCATCGAACCAGATGGCAGTATCAACTATAACAATGTCACCACATTTTCGGCTGCAGATTACGCCTTCTTGCTCACTTACGCCCAAAAAATCAACAAGTTAAACGTAGGTGCAAACATCAAAGTCATTCACCGAAGCGTTGGTACTTTTGCCAAATCGTGGGGTTTTGGTTTAGATATTGGCGCACAGTTGGCAGTTAGTAAAAACTTCAATATAGGACTTACCGTCAAAGACTTAACTACGACTATCAATGCTTGGTCCTTTGATTTTACCCAAGAAGAAAAAGAAATGCTTGCTTTGACAGACAACGTAATACCTTCAAGTTCCGTTGAACTAACTGGTCAAAGGGTTGTTCTTGGGGGAGCTTACAATTTCAATTTTTCGGAAAAACTGGCACTGCTGGCAGAAGCAAATCTTGATTTCACCTTCGATGGCAAACGGAACGTGCTGGTCAAAAGTGATTTTATGAGTATTGACCCTCACTTTGGATTGGAACTGGGTTTTGCGAAGTCTATTTTTCTTCGAGGAGGCATCAACAATATCCAAGAATTTACGGATGATTTGACAGGAGAAATCCTCACCAGTACCCAACCCAATGCAGGTATTGGAATCAAAATCAGGGAATTGCAGATAGACTATGCCTTCACAGGCTTCAATCGGGTAGACGATGGAGTGTACTCGCATATTTTTTCATTGGTATTCAACTTCAATGAAAAAGGAACAGCAAAATTGTAAGAGAATAAATCCTCGGACACCACATAACCGACTATATTTATTAATCCTCGACATGATACGAAAACTACTTCTACTGACTCTATATTTTGCCATTGCAGGCACAAACCTCCAAGCCCAAGAATTTGGCAATGAATGGATTGATTTGGACAAAAACTACTACAAAATCAAAGTTGTAGAAGACAAACTACACCGAATCCCCTTCAATGTATTGCAATCTACAGACTTACCCTTAGAAGGCACACAATTCCAACTTTTCTATTTGGGAAAAGAAATTCCCATTCACGTTAGTCAAAATGGTACTTTTGGTGCAAATGATTACATCGAATTTTATGGCGAAAGATTGAATGGGATAGTTGATGCACCCCTATTTTTGGAGCCTCAATTCCAGCTCCACCAATTCTACAACCTTTTTACAGATACGAGTGCTTATTATCTGACTACAAATACACAAGGCGAAAACTTGCGCTACCAAAGTGTAGCAAACGAGGTGAGTAATGTGCCTCCCAAAGAGACGCACTTCAATCATACCGTTGCAGTAAATATGCACAACCAGTTTTTTCCTGGAAACTCCATCACCAACTTTAGTAATGAACACAATTACTACGCAGAGTATGGTGATGGTGAGGGTTTTGCAAGTGGAACCGTATTGGATAAAGGCAATATTAGCTTCAAATCAAATACGCCCTTTGTTTATGAAGAAGGAGAAAGTGCGGTCATCAAAACACGGATTGTAGGTTGGTCGGATGATTTTGGTAAGCCTACGAATGACCACCATACCCAAATTCGCTTCAATGGCGAACTCTATGTTGATACCTATTTTGAAGGTCGAGGAAACATAACCCCTATATTCAATGTGCCGTTGAATGAATTGCAGGAGAGCGAAAATATTATTTACTATGAGTCATTGAAGGACGATGATGTGATTGCAGATAAGTTTTCGGTTTCTTACTATACCATCACCTATCCACGCACTTTTGAATTTGATGAACAAACCCGAAATTTTACTTTTGAACTGCCAAATGAGGGAGACAAATATCTAGAAATCAAAAATTTTGGAGGAGGCAACACACCGATTCTCTATGACTTGACCAATCAAATGCGATTGCAGCCAATAGTAGAAGAGGTTGGAGGAGAACGCATTTACAAAATATTTTTGCCGCAAGGTTCTTCAACAGAAACCATGCGAAAAATTCATTTATCCCACACCAATTTTGGGGATATTCCTGGAAATGTACTTCAAACAGAACGGATGAGTTTTGTGAACCATCTGGCACTGCAAAATCAAGGCGATTACATTCTGATTAGCCATCCAAGTTTGATGGAAGGAGAAGTCAATGAAGTACAGAGGTATGTAGAATACCGTGAAAGTGAAGCAGGTGGAAGCCATCAAGTGGCATTGATAAATGTGGAGGAACTCTACGAACAATTCTCCTTTGGTGTGGACAAACACCCTACTGCTCTCCGCAATTTCGTCAACTATGCACTTGACAACTGGGATGTTCAACCCAAATTCTTGTTTTTATTGGGAAAATCCGTCAGTTACAATTATACACGCACAAACAATGTTGCATGGCAACAAAACTTAGTGCCAACTTTTGGGCATGTGCCTTCTGACAATTGGCTGAGTACGCCAATAGACAACAGCGATTATAAACCAAGATTGGCAACTGGTAGAATACCCGCGACTTCGCCACAAGGAGTCCAAAACTACTTGAACAAGGTAATCACTTACGAAGAGGTACAAAATTCTCCCTGCACCAAAGCCGATCGTCTATGGACAAAACATGCCATGCACTTGGCAGGTGGGGCAAATTTGAAGGAGGAAGAGCAGTATTCGGCTTATATCGATGGATACTCAGATGTATTTGAAGAAAGAAAAATGGGAGGAGAAGTTGTTTTTCGTTACTCCAAAGCCAGTGACAGTGTAATTGAAGCCATCGAGTTGGACTATACCATCAATGATGGTGTCTCGATTATCAATTTCTTTGGACATTCATCGGGAGCAGACTTCAATATTCCTTTGGGTTCACCCCTTGCATTTGAAAACTATGGCAAGTATCCCATGATTATTGGGAGTTCTTGTTTTACAGGAAATATTCACCGAAACGCCGTAGATGGAGCCGAGCCGAGCATGGCAGAACTTTGGGTCTTGGCAAAAGACTTAGGCGCAATCGGCTATATGTCATCCATAAGCTTTGGTTTTCCGTCTTTTATGGACATACACGTAACGGAATTGTACCAAAATATGTGTATTGACAACTACCATGAACCAATAGGATTAGTACTTCAACAGACGATTTTGGATGCGGAAAATATAACCAATAGTATCAAAGGAACTCGTTTGGTGAGCGAGCAGTTTGCGCTTACCTGCGATCCTGCAATTGTACTCAACAGCTGGGAAAAACCCGAATTGGCATTGACCCCAGCGGATGTATTCATCACGCCTATTCAATTGACGACCAATTTGGATTCTTTTGCAGTCAATATTGTATTGGCGAACTTGGGCAAAGCTACAAATGACTCAGTGGATGTGCGTGTGAGTCGAACTTTTCCAGACAATAGCCAAGAGATTGCAGCCCAACGAAAAGTATTGATGCCTGCGTATATAGATACTTTGAAGCTGTATGTACAGATGGGAGAGGGAAGTTTTGTATCAGGCAAAAATTCACTAACAGTTGAATTAGACTATGAAGGGAAGATCGAAGAAGATTGTGAGGACAACAATTTGGTCGCAAAAGATTTGACCATTTTTTCTGACCTTTTAGTACCGATTAGCCCTTGTGATTTTTCGATTGTCACCGAAACCAATCCCACACTTTTTGCTTCGACGGGGCAACCCGATAGTGAAGCGAAAGCCTATATGGTACAGGTTGATACCACGACTCTGTTCAATAGCCCTGTTTTTGAGCAACATACACTTACAAGTGAAGCTGGAGTGATTGAGTGGAAACCCAATATCAATTTCCTCAACGATGCGGTTTATTATTGGCGGGTAAGCCCGATTCCTTCTGATGCCACCGATTTTAGCTGGCAACAGAGTTCTTTTGTGTATGCTCCCGAAAGCGAAAAAGGATGGAATCAATCCCATTTCTATCAATTCCAACAAGACCAATTTGACCAAATTGTGTTGGATGAAACAACCAGAGAGTTTCAATATACAGGTTTTGAAAACGAACTTTGGATCACCAATCAGCACAACAATGTAAACGACATTGGGATTGTTTTGAATCTCAATTTAATCATTGGACAATCCTGTTTGACAGGCGGCTGCAATGGTGGAATTGTCTTTGCAGCCTTCAAACCTGCTGCCACTTTAGAGCCTATGCTTTCGGTGAGAACCGTATTGGCAGGTGGCTGCAATGGAAGAGGAACCTATGGCAATATCCAATGTAGTGCAGGCTTCAAGGCAGGAATCGAATTCCATACAGGAACAGAGGAGCAGTTGGACAGCATGCTCAATTTTATATACGAAGACGTTCCTGATGGCTACTACATTTTGTCCTATTCTGTTCGTGATCACCGATTGGGGACAGACGATGTGACTGAACCCATCTTCGAACGCCAAGCATCCATTTTGCAGTTCTACGAAGATTTGGGTATTCCTCAAGCCAAAAATATTACTCCCGACCAAACTTTCATTCTATTTGGACGAAAAGGAGCATCAAATTATCCTGGTCAGTTGGTCGTAACGACAGAAGAGAATTTGGATGAAAAAATAGAAATGAGGCTGACAGTTGGCACAGAAGAAAGTGGTGAGTTTTATTCACCTGCCATTGGGCCCTCTAAAGGATGGGAAAACCTTCAATGGGATTATACCAGCTTAGAACCTGATGCGAATCAGGATGATATCAGCATCAATGTATATGGTATTCCCGAAATTGGGAGTGAGGCTTTGTTGCTCAATACAGGAACAAGTCAAAACACAGATTTGAGCCAAATTTCTGCTGAAACGTACCCTTTCTTGCGCCTGCAAGCAGTGACCTCAGATACCATCAATTTCACTGCTCCGCAAATGGATCATTGGCGGGTTTTATTTGAGCGTGCGCCAGAATTTGCACTCAATCGACAATCGTTTTTTGAATTTTATGGAGATACGCTGCAAGAAGGGGAGAACCTTCGCCTTCAATTGGCGGTGACCAATGCGAGTGATGCATCTGCAGATAGTTTGTTGATTGGCTATACAATCATCAACCAACAAAATGAGGCGATTCCACTCAACAAAGCGGCTCAGAAGGCACTGATTGCAGGAGAAACATTCATCAGTAATTTGGAATACAGTACGGAAGGTCTGGTGGGTAATAATGTATTGGTGGTGGAACTGAATCCCAATAGCGCACAAGCCGAAAAATTTGGCTTCAATAATGTGTTGATTATTCCATTTTTGGTATTGGCAGATGAACGCAATCCTGTGTTAGATGTGACCTTTGATGGACGACATATCTTGGATGGAGACTTGGTATCGGCAAGCCCCGAAATCTTGATTCGGGCGAAGGATGACAATCTATTTTTGGAGTTGAACAATCCCGAAG
>JBGCDY010000126.1:0-4350 GCA_045105835.1 Chitinophagales bacterium | reverse complement strand
TGGTTTCTCCTCCTAAGGCATCACCTGGATCTGTTCCTCCTTTGTACCATTGAATGTCGGTCATACCTGCTTCAACTGTAGCGGTGAAACTTCCTCCACATAAATACTCTGGGACAGTGATGCAAATATCGGCGAAGTCGTCTTCGTCGTTGCGTCCATTGTTGGGAGTTGAATCTGAATCGGCTTCATTTAAAGCTGTAATTTCGGCTTCATTGAAGTGTACTCCACTTGATAATACCTCTACTGTAATGGTGAGGGTTTGGGTAGTACTCGCAGTTACTGTTCCTATAGTCCATGTGACCACTCCAGTAAGATGTGCAAAAGTACCTGTGGTAACGCTGTTGGCTTGATAACTAACTCCGCTTGGCAAATTATCTGTTAAGACAACTCCTGTGGCATCGGTTCCGCTTTGGTTTTCTACAACAACAGTATAGGTAATTAAATTACCTATTGCGGGCTCATTATTGGAAACAGTATGTGTTACTGATAAGTCTGTTTGAGCTTGAATGGAAAAGGAAAATAGACAAAATAGTAGGGTAAGCCAACTATAATGAATAGAAGGGTGTAAGTATTTCTTCATGGCTATGAGAAAAGAATTTGAATGGATAAAAATATTCGCCACTATTGTGACAAATGGGGGTACATGAGGACCATAGAGGGTACTATGTGTCTTTTTTTTACGGCATCGGGGGTGGATATTCATAGATTTATTTTTTCAAAAACCTTAGTAACTCGCTCTGCTTGATTAAGTGTAATGGTTAATCTATTGATTTAAAAAATCAAAAATATTGATAATCAATAACTAACAATTAATGCAAAAATTTACTTGGTTTGAAATCTTTATGGTAGGTAGGTAGTGGTAAGTTGGGAAATGGGTTTGGTTATGTTGGTATAGTGTCTTTATTAGCATATTATATGCCAAAAATGATTTAGCAATTCATAAATATGTTTTGAATACAAAAAATGACCTTTCCTTGATTATACAGAAGCTGACAGTTCCTTTCTAATGAAGATTATAGCCTTTACATATTTAAAAAACACTTTTTTAATTTCTTTTTTATAAACAGAGCAGCAGGGCTTTTTGATCAAAAAAACGAACTGAGCATAGTGTCAAAATTGCCCTCACTACTCTGATACAAGTCTAAATGCAATGAAAATATTTTATACGTATTTTTTATAAAAATGGATCAATAAACCTGTTCATTGCATTAATTTCTAATCACTGTCACTCTGCCACACTTTGTATTTGGCGGACAACAATTCTCCACAGTTAAAGTCACACAATTACTCGTATCTGCACACATTCCACTTGAGCAAGTGCCATTGACTTCCGTTATCACTCGGTAGTAAGTTTCTACACTTAATCCAGGTGGATCATAAGGTGTTCCGTCACTACGGGGGCTAATTGAACATTTAATAAAGGGGAATACCTCCACAGTCAAAAAAAAGCACCAAGAACTGATCACAGAGATTGAAGCAGTAAAAGGAATTGGCTTTTATGATACTTTATTTACATCATGGGTAGAACATCAGGTAAAAAATCACACCTAATAAGTCATTGATATCAAGAATTTAAAAAATATTAGGCAATGGTTATCAACTGCTTTGGAGATATCTAAAAACCTAAATTCAGTAAAAAGAATCACACTCAATTCATCATACTTTTATAAGCTATACGGAGGATTATACAAACTATAGAATTTTGATATCGCATCAAGGCTTTTATCAAAACATTCAAGTTTTAAGGGCAGAAAACGTATGAATATCAAAAAACACATGGATTGTTTGAATATTCATGTTAAAATACCAAAAATATCGTTTTACCTTTGCAGCCTTTTTAAAAAGTCTAAGTGCAATGCAAATGTATGTTTATGACAAATGATATTTTACTCTGTACTGAGACAAAAAATAATAGTTTTAATATGAAATGTAAGTTATTGGTCGTAGTTATTAGTTCTCTGATAACCATCTTCTTATTTAATGCTTGTCAATCAGAGGGTTCTTCTAGTGGCAAGTTTAAAAGAGCCAACCTCTATGATATAGATAGAGAGTTTATCAAAGAAAAAGTGAATGGTTCTTTCTTGTTATACGACTTGAATGCAAAAGATTATATTGTTGATTACAAGCCTCAACGAAATAATCACCCCTATATCCCTGCTTCAACTTTCAAGATTTTTAATTCATTGGTAGCACTTGAAGAAGGTGTGGTTAAGGATGAAAAAGCAACCATCAAGTGGGATGGTGTAGATAGAGGTTGGGACAAATGGAATCGCAATCACAATATGGAATCCGCTATTAAGTATTCTGCTGTTTGGTTTTATCAGATTTTGGCTCGAAAAATTGGTGCTAAAAAAATGAAATCTTGGGTTGAAAAAGTAGGGTATGGAAATCAGGATATTTCTGAGAAGGTTGACAACTTTTGGTTGGAAGGAAACCTCCGAATTACGCCAAAAGAACAAATTGAGTTTTTGACCCGACTTTATACCAATGACCTACCTTTTTCACAACGCAGCATGGATATTGTGAAAAAAATCCTTATTATTGAACAAAATGACCAATTTACGATGCATGCCAAAACAGGCTGGGCGCAGTTGTTTGAGCCGCAAATTGGCTGGTGGGTTGGTTATCTCGAAACGGCTGACAATGCTTATTTTTTCTGTATCAATATGGATATTGTAGAAGAGGATCAGGCCGCAGCTCGTATGCGAATCACTCGTGCCATTTTATCTCAACCTGGGATTATGGATGTAGAAGGTTTGAATAAAAAAGGAGCTGAAGGAGGAAAATAAACCTTGATTCTGCAATAGAAATTAAGGGTAAATTTGTTTTGAATAGTTTCACTTAATAGTAGCAAGGACTCTGATTAGAAATTAAAATTTCTAATCAGAGTTCTTTTGAGTTCTTCAATATCAACTTGATTGTATGCAGACATTAAAAAAATTCTTTCTTACCATTCTAATGATGCTGTTTGTACCCATTTTGATGCTAAGTGTCATGCACTTTCATACAGATATTCCTCTTTCTGAAATGAAAGAAAAGTATGCTCCTGCTCCGTCACAATTTATCGAAATTGACGGAATGCCTGTTCATTATCGGATTGAAGGAGTTGTAGATTCACCTGCAATGGTTTTGATTCATGGGACGGCATCCTCATTGCATACATGGGAAGGTTGGATTCCTCATTTTGAAAAAAACTACCGTTTGATTCGATTTGACCTACCTGCTTTTGGTTTGACAGGACCTCACCCAAATCACGATTACAGCATTACTTACTATGTGGATTTTGTCAACCAACTTCTTCAAAAATTTGATGTAGACAGTTGTGTAATGGCAGGCAATTCACTGGGAGGTTTGATTGCATGGCGTTATGCTTCAAAATATCCTGCAAAGGTTCAACAATTGGTTTTGATTGATGCAGCAGCCTATCCACGTGACAAACCCACTCCTCTTGCATTTAAGTTGGCTCGAAATCCAATAACGAGTAGTATCATGCAATACATTACACCTCGTTCTTTGGTTGCAGAAAGCCTAAAGGATGTCTATGGAAATGACAGCTTAATTACGGAAGAATTGGTTGACCGTTATTTTGATATGCAATTGCGGGAAGGAAACCGAAGTGCTTTTACGGCTCGTGCAAACCAAACACAAAAGCACTCATTGGAAGAAACAATTGAAGCAATCAAAGGTATCCAACAACCTACACTTATCCTTTGGGGAGAGGCAGATAACTGGATACCTGTCGAACATGCAAACCGTTTCTTTGACGATTTGCCCAACCCCAAATTGGTAACCTATCAGGAAATTGGTCATATCCCAATGGAGGAAATCCCTAATGAAACGGCTCGTGATGTTTTGAATTTTCTTGAGAAAGTCCCCTAAACTTTAGTTCTCCAATACCACCTCAAAGTCATTTCTGCTAAGTGTTATTAGCGTTTCCACAGATATAACCACCCCATTGTTTGTGATTGTCAAACTATAAGTTCCTTCTACTACTTCTCCGAAAGATGCCCATCCACTGGAATTACTGATTGCAGTATAGCTTATGGAGGGGTTGTTTACATCTACAATTGTGACTGTTAGCCCCATTACAGGTTGTCCAGTAGAATCATTGATGAGAATGTCTGTAAAATCATCATCGTCATTGCTAATACTTAGATGAGAAAGAGATGCTTTAGCAGCAGTTATTACTCCATTTTGACTCGTGTTTACTTCTGCTCCCTCGATGTTTTCCTTAGTACAAGATGTGTTTAGGATACCCAATAGGCATAGGGATACCAGTAAGTTGTTTAAGGCTTTTTTCATGATGCCGAATTTTTATTTTTAATAAAACATTGTTTAATAACGAATTAC
>JBGCDY010000125.1:0-2501 GCA_045105835.1 Chitinophagales bacterium | reverse complement strand
TGAAACAAAGAATATTTCAGCTGGATTTACAGCCGAATTTTTTATTCCTTCAGGTGCAGTTGGTATTACCTTGATTGTAGATGGAATTGCTACTGTCAAAGGAGAGTTATTCAGAGTAACTTTTCCTAAAGCTGAAAATTTAGAGAAAGGGTACAAATGTTGGGGAACAATTTTCGATGCACAGCATGCTGAAATTCCCACAAGACGATAATATTTTATTGCTGCAATAAAATTCCAACATCCCATGCTTTCTACAAAGTATGGGATGTTTTTGTATTTATTAGCTCCCCAAAAAAACGTATTTTGATGGCGAATCACTATTTTTATCTAAAAACAAAGAAACCATGTCTAAGCAAAGAGAATTGGAGTTGGCAGGAAAGTATTTTAAGGAAGGGGAACAACTGAATAAACAAGAGAAATATGACGCATCCAATACTGCATTGAAGAAGGCGAACGAAATCTATCAAAAATGGAAAGAATGGGAAAGGTGGATAGAAACCAATGATTGTATTGATAGGAATTATGTATTTCTGAATAAGCTAAATGAAGCAATAAACTATTGGCAATCTACCGTCAAAACAGGACGAAAGTATTTAGGAGAAGAGCATCTCGAAGTAGCAAGAAGGTTGCACTGTATAGGGGTTTGTCATTATTTTGCAGGAGATTATGACCCTGCTATTGAGTACTATAAAAAAGCATTGTTTATTCGTAGAAAAATATTAGGCAATGAACATAAGGATGTAGGAAGTAGCAATAATAATTTGGGAATTTGTTATTACTCCAAAGACAATTATGACCTTGCCATTGAACACCATCAAAAAACATTGGAAATTTGGAAAAAAAGTTTGGGTGCGGAACATTCGTTTATTGCATCCAGTTTGAATAATTCTGGGGTCTGTTACGAAGCCAAAGGAGACTACGACCTCGCTATCAGGTACCATAAAGAGGCTTTATCCATTCGCAAAAAAAACTTGGGAAATGAACACCTTAAAGTGGCGATGAGTTTAAATAATATAGGAGTTTGTTATGATTTTAAAGGGAATTATGACCTTGCTATTGAGTACCATCAGAAAGCATTGGCTATACGCAAAAAAAACTTAAACATAGAAAATACCAATCTATTTCTAAGTTTCATGAATTTAGGCACTTGTCATGAATTCAAAGGCAACTATGACCTTGCCATTGAATACCATCAAGAAGCATTAAGGATACGTAAAAAATATCTGGGGGAACAGCATCCTGATGTAGCCGATGACTTAACCAATCTGGGAAACTGCCACTATAAAAAAGGAGACTATGACTTGGCGACAAAGTATCATCAAGAAGCACTTTCTACTTGGCAAAAAGGCTTAGGCAAGGAACATCCTCGAATAGCCATTAGCCTGAAAAATTTAGGAGACTGCTACAAGGTAAAAGGCGATTATACACTTGCGCTAAGTTATCATCAAGAAGCATTAACCACCTTAATTCCATCTTTTCATCCAACAAATGTTTTCCAAAACCCAAGTATTGACACTTACAGTAGTGGGTACGAACTCTTAAGTGCCCTTGAAAATAAAACACAGACATTCCTTGATTCCTATACACTTCAAAGCCAAAAAACCAAAGAATTCCAAGCTGCCCTATCTACTATAAAACTTGCCACAAGCCTCATTACCAACATCCGTCAAAGCTACAAAGCCCAAGGTTCCAAGCACACTCTATCAGAAAAAGCAGCCAAAACCTACAATCTTGCCATCAAAATAGCCTTAAAAACTGCCAAAATTTACAACCAATTACCTTCAATCCTCCAATACCCTGAATTAACCAATATTCCCTACACCGTTCAAGACACAAAAAAACTTGCCTTCAATTTTACCGAACAATCCAAAGCCATCCTCTTATTATCCAGCTTCAAAGACTCCGAAGCTAAAACCAATGCCAATATCCCCAAAGACTTATTGGAGAAAGAAAAACAGCTCAAAATAGAACTCAACTACCTCGATAAAAGCATTGCTACCCAAGAAGCAAAAGGCGACCAAAAAGATGAAGAACTGCTCTCTAAATTCCAAAGTCAATACTTTGACTACAAACAACAGTATGACCAGCTCATAACCCAATTTGAAACAGACTATCCAGAGTATTATCGCCTAAAATATGACGTTAAAACAGCTTTAGTGGAGGAAATTCAAGCCTATCTTAGCAAATCCAATGAACCAATCACTAATCACCAATCAACCATTCAACTAATCTCCTACCACATCACTCCCAAAACCATCTACATCTTCACCATCACCTCCAATGACTATCAAATCCACACTATAGAAAAACCCTCCAACTTCTCAGAACTCCTTGAAGATTTCCAAACCGCCTTTACCTTGGCGGATGTAGAGGAATACATGAACACAGCAGGCGTATTGTTTGACCTACTGCTTAAACCCGTATTGGATAGCATAACAACAGGGAGTAGAAAACTCATCATCATTCCACACGAACAATTGAGCACCTTATCCTTTGATGCC
>JBGCDY010000124.1:0-2599 GCA_045105835.1 Chitinophagales bacterium | reverse complement strand
ACCAATATAATTTGCAGCTTCTTGTTTTAGGTGGGTAGGCAGTTTTTCAAATTGATTGAAGATAGTCTGACTTTCAATTGTTTCAAGATCCAATCTATGTTGATTGATTTCATTGAGAATTTCTCGTAGTTCAACTGCAATTTCGTGGGGCGGATTCCCTGACAATGCAAAAGCAATCATTCTTTCTGATTCCCGATAATCTCCAATATCCAGAGCCAAACAAGCTGCGCTTTTGAACAATACAGAACGAGTCGGTTCAATTTCGTATTGGTCAATCATTTGGATAGCCGCTTGTTTTTCTAATTGATAGGCTTTTGCAAACAATTCTTGGGCTTTGGAGAGATTTTTCTTCCGTTTTTCCAATAAAGCCAATTCTGTTAAATCCATTGCTTCGCTGTGTAATTCGTTGATATTGTTCATCGGATAGCTATTCTCTGAACTACAAATTTTTGTTAATCCAATTTTGATGTATTATTGTCCTTATCTGTTTGTTCGTTGGTAGATTCTTCATTCAATGAAATATTTGCCACTACATCATCAATCAAGATACTCAAGAACTTATCAGAAATATTAGCTGTATTTGATTTATCATAAATGGAAATAAGGTAAACAACAATCTCACCGTCAGCTTGCTCTACCACTTCGTGTATGAAAGTAATCACACGCATTCCACCACTTTTCCCTCTTCCTTTACTCTTTACTGCTAATCTAATTTTGTAGGTATCTTCTTTGATTTTTATACCTTGCCTCGGATTTTGTAAAAGCGTTTGTTGAAAATCGCTTAACTCTCTTGTGAGTGAGCGGTATTTTTTTATCAACTTTTTAGCTTCCTTCTCAAAGTTATCAGTAGATGCTATAATAATTTTCATTCCAATTCTTTTAAGAATTCATCTAATGTTTTCATTGGCTTTTCGCCTTTTTGTATTTGCCTTACTTCTTTAAACCCCGCCATAAGGCTTTTACGAAGCGTCATATATTCTAAAAGAGTAGGCAAATGCTCACTAATTTCTTCCCATGCTTCTATTGGAATTTGTACAGCAGTTTGTTTGCCCGTAGCATCCGTGAGATATTGAACATCAATTGTGTGTACCATATTTTTCATTTTAATTCTTTTGACCTCTAAAAAACAAACACTTCTATTCTTGATTTGGTTTCACCTCCAACCAATAGTTGTACACCGTTCAAATGTTGGCGAACCTAAAGGTGTCGCCAAATTGTCACTTTGAAGCGGAGATTTCGCCGACACCCATCGGGTTCGGCGACAATTGAAGCGATGGAAGCAAACAAAAAAATACCCAATCTCAAAGCCTTTTTACTTCAAAATTGGGTATTCCATCATTCAAATTCGTTCAACTGTTGACAAGGTTTCACTCCAATAAGTCCACCATCAATCGTCAGTCGCATAAATCGCCACTTCTCCCACAAAGGAAGTCGCCGTCTCCATCGTCACCCGCACATATCTACTCGTCACATCCACGACGTGTGCATTCCAAATGCCATTGTAGCGAAGGTCGTCCACAAACAGCGGAGTCCAATCACCAGGCGTACCAATCGAAATCGTACAATTGCCCGTATTCACCGCATCGTAGAGATAAATTTTGGTCAAGTCGTATTCTGCGCCGAGGTCGATATAAGCCGAAGAAACCGAGCCATTGGAAATCCAAATGTTTACAGGAGGAGTCGTGCTGCCCAAGTCGGGATTACCCACCAAAGCTTGTTCATCCACCAACCTATCCGCAAAACCCACACCCGTTTCGATGGTCACCATATCGGTCGTCAAAGCAATTTGTTCGTCCAAAGTATAGCGTTTCGGAATCGCTTCCACGCCATCGTTCACCAAGACAAAAAGAGGTCTTTCACTCACATCCACGCTCACATTTCCGCTGTTGAGGGTCAAAGCCGTTTCGACTCCATCTCTATCGCCCTCTGTCATTTCCACCAAAACCGCTTGGTTTTCGCCACTCGCCAAAGCCAATTGATAATCGCTGACCGTTGTGCCGTCCGCAGTCGGTGACCAAATCGCATAAGCTGCATCACCATCCGCATGTACGAATTTGTAAATCCGCACATCCTCATTGCCCGAAGCCACCTCGCTGTCAAAAGTCATGCCCATCAAACGGTTTTTCATCGTATAGACATAGTACCACGAAGGTTTTGCAGCCCACTGATTAGAAGGGCTTTCGGTCAAGCCCGAACTTTGGAAAATCGTATTGTCGGTAGCATTCACATCCCGAAGCATGAACATTTGTGCCTTGTCAATTCCTGCGGCTGCAATCGCCAAATAAGAGCGCACCAACCATTGCCCCTGCACTTCCGCATTGGTGTAGCCTCCAATTTGAGGCGCACGTTGGGCAGAACCTGAATTGGTATCGTAGCCAAATTCACTCAACCAAATTTCCTTGCCAGGCATATAGTAATTTCGATAGGTCACAAACTCTTCCAGTTTTTCCTTCAATCTGTCCTCTTCGGGCGAAACACCCGTCGTTGCGCCAGCATGTTGCAGCCCTGCATCGTTGCTGTAATGGTGGAGGTTGATGACATCAAAAGGCACAGAACCGCCCCGATACTGATCCGCCCACAATTTGATGGATTTCACATA
>JBGCDY010000123.1:0-1657 GCA_045105835.1 Chitinophagales bacterium | reverse complement strand
CAATCAAATCGTAGTAAATGGCATGAGAATCCCATTTTCCTGCATTGCTGATATGGGGATTTTCATGTACATCCAAACCATAATCGGCATTGTGGTTGTAGGTTCCGCCATTGGAATAGCCCTTGTGCAAGAGCGTGGTATAAGCATGAATTTGTTCCATTACCCTTTGTCCACTCGTTGTGTTGTTCATGCGGTTTTTGACTTCGGGTAGTTCGGCTGTGCTGAAATAAAGGCGTGGATGTTCGCCAACTGGAGGAGCGTGTTCGATGTTTCGAGCGTCTGCAAAATCAAAGGTGATGTCTTGTGGGGCAAATTCGTTGGCATCGTATTGACTCCAAGCATAGGTATAGCCGCCTTGCTTCAATGCAGGGTCGACCAATACTTCCAAATCATCGGTAATAGTTTCGTCACCATCACTTGCCGTCAGTCGTAGCACATAGATTCCTTCTTGTGAAAAAGTAGCAGCGGTCGTCAAACTGTTGGCATCTCCAAAAGTGACTGTTCCTGCACCGCTGACTTTGCTCCAAGTGTGAGTCAAAGCAGAGGGCGAATTATCGGGGTCGGAAGCCATTGCAGCCAAATCTGCTTCATTGTTGGGGAGAATGAGCACTTGATTTTCTCCTGCTTCAACGATTGGACTTGCGTTGGCAACATTGATTTCGATTTGGTCTGTGATGGTATAATCGCCATCTGTCACTGATATTTGCAAGAGAAAAGTACCTTCTGCCGAAAAATTGGCGGTGGTATTGGCATTGTTGGGGGCGGTAAAAGTTACGTTTCCAGTGGGATTCACTTCTGACCACGTAATGGTCAATGTTGCGGGAGGATTGGGCAAACCATCGTCCGAAATCGTTGCAGCGAGGTCAATGCTCGATACAGAGGGCAAGATGGTTGTATCCATTCCTGCATCTACCGTTGGTGGTAAATTGCTGAAACTGTAGCCTCCATCGTCGTAGAGTTGGGTGATTTCGGTAGGGCTAAGTGTTTGATTGAATAGGATGTATTCGTCTATTTTTCCTGGAAAAGGATGACTTCCCGAATGGCGTGCGCCAATTTTGATGCTTTCGTTGGTGGCGTGAAAAGAACTGCTGACGGCTTGGGATTTCATGGTGGACAAACTTCCGTCAATATAGACTTTGAAGTTGTCGGTAGAAGTGGTGAAATCCAAAGTAGCTGCAATGTGGTGCCAATTGCCGTCCAATACATTGTCGCTTGTCAGATTTTTTAGAGAAAAGGTTTCTCCTGCAAAGCGAAAATCAACAATGCCTATCCCCGAACTTTGCGAAATCAGGACATCAAATGTGCCTTCTTTGCCCGAAATTCTGCGGAAAGCTTCGTTGACATAATTGTGATTGATCCACATTCCAATGGTGATTCCATTGGTTTTGGTGATGTCGCCAAGGGAATCCGTGACGGTGTTGGAACTGACTTCAATGTAGGTATCCGTACTGCTGAAATCCCATGCGTTTGTGCTGTAAGTTGCTGCTGCTCCAATGCTTGCGGGAAGTCCTAAGGTGGTATTTTGAATCGTTCCTGTCGTGTTGGGCATGGCATCTTCGATGAGGTTTGCGCCACTGACAGGTGTTTGATTCATTGGGTAAAAGAGGGTGGTTCTGGTTTGGGCTTGAAGTAGGGTGGTATAAGTAATTAGTAGAAA
>JBGCDY010000122.1:0-3496 GCA_045105835.1 Chitinophagales bacterium | reverse complement strand
TCATCAAAATTATTTTCTTTATTTGGATACCAAGCTACCTTACAATAATCACGTGAAGTAGATACAATATCCATTTTACCATCTTGGTTCAAATCTACAGAGTAGATATTCCTCGGTTCATTTGCTGTGTAGGATATGTTTTGTCTTGTACCATAATTTGTTCCGCCTCCAATATTGGCATGCCAAAAAATCTGATTATCAGCATATTGGGAATCAGCTAACAATACATCCAAATATCCATCACCATTTAGCTCTCCTACTCTCAATAAGCTACCTGAATATCCCGAAATATATTCACTTGACTGGAAAGTACCCAAACCATCCGTATTGTAAACAATCATGCCACCTGATAAAATATCCATATCTCCATCCAAGTCGACATCACTTACACTAAGAGTCTCTCTTGTCGCATTCAGTATTTGTATTGGTTCACCAAAACTCCCACTTCCCATATTCGGAAGCCAAAAAATCTTTCCTCCTTCCTCCTGTTTAGGCACAAAACCAATGTCCACCAACTGATTTCCATCTAAATCTGCTACAATGACAGAATTGGGGAAATCTACATATTCTGTGAGTAAGTGAAAAGTCAGGAAAGTATCCCATCCAATATTTTCATACCATCCAATTTGATTGTCCATTGCCGATACGGACACAATATCCAAGTCTCCATCATTGTCGATGTCGCCTACCTGTGCATCTATTACTCCCTTTACATCCTCCGCAACAATATTTTTTTGCCAAGATTCCGCCATGCCATTATTGACGTAATGAATAATGTTTTGCTCCCAGAAAGAAGTGAGCAATATATCCAAATTCCCATCTTGGCTAATGTCCACCAAATTAAAATCTGTGACAAAACCTACGTTGGTATCCAAAACGACTTCTTCTTCAAAAACCCCTGTTCCGTCATTGGGATAATAAAGAAGGTTTCCCCCTGAATCAGTGAGCACTATATCGGCTACTGCATCTCCATTCACATCTCCTACTTGCATAGACATGATTGGGTCAGTACGTTCTGCAATCAAAATAGACGATCCAAAACTACCTGTTCCATCATTCTGATACCACACCACTTTGCCATAATACTCCGAAGCCGCAACGACATCATTGCTGCCATCTGCATTTATATCTGCAATCACAATCGCTCTAACATCAGCTATTTCAGGTGAGATAAACTTGCCCGTTAAAAATTGAGCAAAAGAAAACTGACAACTAAATAATAAAATAAAAATAAACTTGTATTTCATTATAATATAATTTTTAGGCAAAATTTATCTGACTATTATTTTTTCACTTCCAATTACTTCTAAACTCCCTTCCTCCAATACCTTCACCAAGTACAATCCACTCTCCAAACCTCCTCTCTCCAAATCCACTTTTCCACTCTTCAAATCCAATTCCCGAACTTTTCTACCCAGAATACCCATCACCTGCAATCGGTAATTTCCTTTTGGAAGATTGCTTACTTCAATGGAGGTGTAATCCGAAAAAGGATTGGGGTAAATATGAATTGAATGGTTAGAATGGAAGGCTTCAATATCCGTTTCAACCTGTTCTATCAAAGTAAGCGTGGCAGTGTTGGTAATAATTGCAGGATTGAAATCAAAGAAAATGGAAGCTGTATTGTCGAGTTCTGTTTTGTCCTCAATTCCTTCCAAAGAAGCAATACCGAACATCACAAATCCATGACTTTCTTCTTCATTCGTAGTGCTGTCGGGTAACATAATGTCGTCAAAAAAGAAAGTTGCCAAACCTGTTTCTCGATTCAATTCGGTTCTGTAATTATGGCTTGCAGTGATGGGATGAAAAGTTGTTAAATCCAGTTTTTTGTCCAAAACGTCTTCAATTCGGATATTGAAAGCGGTGTCGTTTCCAGTATTTTGAAAGCGAACAGTATAGAGGATGGTGTCTTCAATATAGGCAAATTCGGATTGACCGAGGAGGTTGGAACGGGTGAGTTTGTCGTTGGGGTCGTAGGAACAGAGGACTTCTGAATCGTATTCGGTGGATTTGGAGTAAGTGAGTTCTTGGTTGTCATTGAAGAGTTGAATGGAAGCTTGTGTTTTTAAGGTTTCACCCATAGAATTGAAGTCGGGCATTTGGAATTGGAGTTGGATTTGGTTTTCAAAACTAGGGTGTAAATCGACTATATTCCAAGTCAGTTTTCGTCCTTCAATCAAATCTGGTTCAGGATTGGAGGAGGTAAATGTCATTAATTCATCGACTTCCAGAGTGATTGTGCCGTTGGCAATTGTTGTGCCTGTATTGGAGTAATTGAGCCAATAGTTGGAGGCGGTATTGCAGCGAGTGGGAGTGCTATTGATGTGTGATTCTACTCTTGGAAGGATTCGGGTAGGAATTACTCCAAAACGGAACATAAATTCTTTATTGTTGTCATCCACTTCAAAATTATAGCCTTCGGTGGGAAAAAACATTTCCCATAATGGATGTTCGCCATGCGTTAATGAATGGTTTCCTGCCCCAAGCCTCAATAGATATTGTCCATTCTCTGAGGAATAAGCTTGTAAGTTACCTGTAGATAGCAGAACAGAATGATTGGGTAAGCCAATTTCATCTTCATCCTGCTCTTGATTTTGGTTTTTATCCCAAAATACAACTCCTTCTATTTTTGCAAAGTGGTCAATTGTATTATTCTGAAAAATAGCAATTTTGCCAAAAAAACTTTCTGCTGTGATAATGTCTATATCTCCGTCAGATTCTATATCGGAGGTTACTAAAAGATTCGTGGATAAATTCTCTATGCCTTCAACTACCCTTTCCTCAAAGTTTTGTGTTCCATCATTTTCATACCAAATTAACCTTTGTTCAAAACTCCCAACTATGATATCTAAATCTCCATCTTTGTTTATATCTTTTACTTCTATAGATGAAAAGACTCTTTGGTTATCTTGATTGCCTTCAAAGGGGTAAATTAAATGCTTCTCAAATGATTCATTCCCCAAGTTTTCAAACCAAAAAAGAGAATCTTTATGGGCAGTGTTTGGGAGAAATCCAATTTTTACAGCAAGCATATCCATATAACCATCCTTATTCAAATCAGTTACTTTTGCAGTTGAAGTATATCTGGATTCAACTAAGTTTTGGGCTGAATTAAAGTTTCCATTACCTATGTTTTCTATCCATATAACGTAATCTTCATTCATGAAGCTAGCAAATATATCCAAATCACTATCTTGGTCAAAATCTATTGCTTCAATATGGGTTATATAATCGCCATTTGCTAAGAAATGATCTATAAACTGAAAGTCTCCTAAGTTTTCCAACCAAAGTAGATAGTTTGATGAAGTATAGATGATATCATCTATACCATCTTGATTTAAATCTGAGACATACAAATCCCTCAATGTATTGGGCTGCATTTCTGCAATTGTGAAATGTTCAAAATCACCATTGCCATCATGTACAAAACAAATGATTTTATCATTTTCAACAGTTGTATTATTACGAAAAATTGCTATGACATCTATATCCATAT
>JBGCDY010000121.1:0-2972 GCA_045105835.1 Chitinophagales bacterium | reverse complement strand
GGCTGCTTCTACCTTGGCGATTGCAGCTTCGTGGGCATCCAAAAGCATGTCAATCGAACTGTCGCCAGTGGCGTGCATATAAATTTGAATATCCTCGGCATAGGCATTTTCGAGAATGTGGTCGAGTTGGCTTTCGGTAACCGTCGGTAGTCCTCGGCAAGTATGCACACATCCAGGTACTTCGGTCAAATAAGGCTTACTAAAAAAAGCAGTTTTACCTTGTGGAGAACCGTCTCCCACGATTTTGATGCCCGCCAAACGCAGCCCATTTTTATTTTTGCCAAATTTATCCTTGTAGCTTTCAAACCATTCGTCTGCCTGTCGATAACTGCCCAAGACTTCCAAATCTATGGTGAAATATCCCAACATTGCTGCTTTTTCCAATGCCTTGAAAATCGGCAAATCGGTCAAACCGTCTTGTGCGGTGGTGATTCCTCGGCTTGCGTAAAAATCTTGGGCTTCCTCCAATAAGGTCAAAGATTCCATAGCAGAAGGTCTCGGCAAAACTTTGATAACCTGTTCCACCATTTTTTCCTGCAATAAACCACTGGGTTCCTTGGAGTCTGGGAGTTTGACAATCACGCCACCTTCGGGAGCTTTGGTATTTTCGTCTATCTCCAACATCGCCAAAGCTTTGGAATTCAGGACGACCATGTGCGCAGAAACGTGCAATAAAAAAACGGGGTGATTGGGGAAAGTAGCATCCAAATCGAGTTTGTTGGGATGGCGTTTTTCTTCGAGCAAATCAGGGTCATAGCCCCAACCAACTACCCAATCCCCTTCAGGAATTTCGTTTTTTTCTCGGTGATTTTTCAAACTGCTCACCATCTCTGCAATGTTCCGAACTTCGCCCGCAGGTGGTGAGGAAACGTTTGCTTGACGCATCATTTGGGACGCAATCGCAAAATGACTGTGTGCATCAATGAATCCTGGCAACATGGTTTTGCCCTTCAAATCCACCATTTCAACACTTTCATCTTGCCACCTTTCTATGGAATCCGCATTCCCCAAAGCTGCAATTTTTCCCGATTGGACCAAGACGGCTTCTACTTGTCGAAGCTCATCTTCCATCGTTAGGATATTGCCATTGAAGTATATCGCTTTGGAGTTTTGACTGTCCCTTTTGCAGGAAACGAGGCTAAATAGTAACAGTAGACTTAGTAAGAGGAATTTGGAGTAAGTTTGCATTGCAGAATGTTTGGTGTTGAACTTCCAATTTAGGCAAAAACTTCCAATCATTGCTCCTGAGGCTTATTTTCTAATGCTTATTGCTACATTTTTTGTGGGTGAAACTCGGTAAGAGGCTTGGCAAATAATAGCCCCTCTTTACAAAAAAAAACTCCCCTACCCTAAAACTCCCCACAGGTATATCCACCCAAAACATGGGCAAAAAAATATTAGGATTGTGCAGTCACTACCAAATTTATTGAAGGCACAGAATTCATCACCTTTGACCGATACTTTTAACATTTGAATAGATTTCCCTTTATGTTGAATTATATATATATAGATTCACTACACATGATTTTTATTGGCAAGAATGAATAGACTGCTGCTTTTCCCAAAAATCGAAGAATCTTCTCCAAATAACGGAACTTTCCTTCCAACCAACGAATCCACGAGCCTACTTCTACATTTTACCCTTTCCTTTGCATCAGAATTAATATTAAAGCAGTTCAAATTATTTTTATAACCCTTTATTTTTAGTACAATGAAAACATTAAGTCAATTATTTTTTGCAGCACTATTTTTTGTATTTGCTTTTGGTACTCAAACTTCAGCCCAAACCTTTGCGGTAAAACCTGCAAAATTGCAATATCCACTTGAACCCGAACAATCGGCTTATCGCCAAATCACGGTTACAAACCTAACTGACAAACCACAAACTTATAATATCACAAAAGGTGATTTTATGCCAGATGAAATGGGTAATACAAAAAGGTTTGCTGCTGGAACAACGTCTCGTTCTTGTGCTGATTGGATTCAAATTACTCCAACAACATTTGAATTAGCCCCCAATGAAAGCAAAAAAATCAGAGTTTCAATTTCAGTCCCAAAAGAAATAATAGCGACAAAGTGGGCAGAATTATATATCCAACAAGAGGAAGAACTTACTATGTTGCCAGCTTTGGCTGACAAAGCAATGCAATCTCAATTACAAGCTCAAGGACGAATTGCGGTGCCAATTCTTCAGTCACCAAATTCAAATACCGATTTTGAAGCTATTATAAAAGACTTGCGTGAAAGCGAAAAGAATAAATACCATGTGGATTTGGTAAATAGTGGAGATAAATTGATTTTAGGTAGCATTGTACGTACTCTTACAAATTTAGAAACAGGGCTAAAAAAACAGTTACCTGAATTAAATATCGCCCTGTTGCCTGATGTAACCAGAACTATAGAATTCCCTCTACCTACTAAGTTAGACCCTGGAATGTATAACCTAACGGCTATATGGCAGTTAGACTACCAGAAAAAACCCAAGGGAGTAAGGACACAAATTGAGGTAAAGTAAATAGAATGAAGTAAAGCACTGTTTTTTGTGTAAGGGATAAAATCCTTTTTTTCTAAATCCAAACTTAATCTAAATAGTCATGTTCCTCTATAAATTTAGCTCCATCCTTTTTTTACTATTTTTCTTCAACTTGACTTTTGGTTTCAATCAAACACGTTTTGATACACTTTGGTATTCTTCTGAAAAATTAATTCCAAAAGCAATCATTGAAGTATCCTCAGATTTGCAGCAACCAAATGGACTTTGGAAAGAATTTTACCCAGATGGAAGTCTCAAAATTACTTGCACCAAAATTGGTGAAGAATATACAGGTAGATATTTGACCTACCATAAGAATGGAAAGTTGCACAAAGAATTTTCTTACGAAAATTTTGTTTTAAACGGACCTTATACCGTTTATTACTCCAACAGCAAAAAGCAATTATCTGCTAATTATTCGGCAGGTAAATTAGATGGT
>JBGCDY010000120.1:0-7363 GCA_045105835.1 Chitinophagales bacterium | reverse complement strand
TAGTAGCGAAGAAAACATCCAGTTCTCCCATCACAAGTGGTTCAAGTGTAAGCCTTGCAAATAAAGAAAGAGCGAATATTCAAATCGTTTATGTTCCTGGATCTTCATCAAGTTTTCAATGTGACGGAACTGGATTAGTTGCAGATCTTTCTATGGATACTTACGATTTAATTACGTCTGTATTGGCACCAGGAGCTGATCCTATCGAAACGCCTGATTGTGGTCATGGCGGCTTTGGTGATCATATCACCCAAGAGAATGACGCTGATTTGGGGAAAGATGTTTTTGTATTTCACCTTCACGTGGATGAAGACGACGACCGCTGTATCAATTTTGACCGCCAACGAAATGAAATCAAAACCTATTCTGAATCTCCCGACAATTTATTGGGAGTTTTGGGCGAAGAAGTACAATACAAATGGAAATTCAAATTGCCTACAGGCTTTCAATCTTCTGCAAGATTTACGCACATTCACCAGCTCAAATCGGTAGGAGCCAGCAACAATGAAGACGATATGCCTCAAATTACCTTTACGACTCGTAAGGGGGTAGATGGAAATCCAGACCAATTAGAATTGCGCTATGCCGAGGATTTGGAACAAATTACTTGGGCACAAACTGATTTGACTCCCTTCAAAGGTGTATGGGTCGAGGCAACGGAAACCGTAACCTATGGCGATTGGGGTGAAGGAACGTACTCATTGGAGATTAAAAAAGTATCAGATGGTTCTGTATTGTTTTCTCATACCGAGAACAATACCCGTATGTGGAAGACAGATGCTACTTTTATACGTCCAAAATGGGGTATTTATCGAAGCTTGGAACAGGCATCCGATTTGCGTGACGAAGAAGTGCTTTTTGCGGATTTTTGTATTGAAGAATTGAGTACTGCCTCTGCATGTGCGGCTCCTCCTGCCAGTCTAAATGCCGAAAACATTACAGCAACCTCAGCAGATTTGAGTTGGAATGCAGTTGTTGGAGCCAATGCTTACTATTGGGAATTAGCCAGCGGAGGAGTAGCACTTTTTTCGGGAACGACTTCAAGTACAACTATATCAATGACAGGTTTGTCAAGTTCGACATCCTATGATTTAAAAGTTGAGGCAGATTGTGGCTCATCAAACCTAACTGGCTATTCTACCGCCTATAATTTTACGACCGCATCTACTAAGTTGACTACAAATCAAATAGGCACAGGGACGAGTACTTCTTCATCGAGAGGGCCCATTCATCAGGCAGGTATTGGAGCTTCTACGCGTTATTCTCGCTACTTCCATGTCTTCACACAAGAAGAGTTGTTTGCAGTGGGCTTAGTCGCCAATAGTTCCATTCAGGAATTGCAGTGGGACATCACTACAACCGATGTCATCACAGGTGCAGGAGATGCGCCATTTAAAATCTACATCAAAAACTCCTCGGCAACAACAGCCACTGAGGACACATGGACTGCATTGACGGACGGTTCTACATTGGTCTTAGATAAAATATTCAACGAAACGAACAACTTCCCTGGTGTAACAGGTTGGATACCCTTCACCTTGGATACACCTTTCTTTTATGAAGGTGGTTCTTTGGAAATTGCAGTAGAATGGAATTGGGATTCCGTCGCCTTCACCAATGATGGAGCGATTAAATGGCGTTATTCTACTCTTGAAGAGGACGTGATGGTAAGAGCCTTAGGTTCAAGTGGATATTCAACCAACCTAAGCAAGTCTTCTACCTCTAAAGATAGAGCAAACATGCAAATTTGTTTTGAACCTCCTACATGTGCTGCTCCTACAGGCTTAGGTGTGGCAAACCCTACCATAAGCTCAATGGATTTGAGTTGGGACGCAGTTGATGGAGCAGGTTCTTATACGTGGAAAGTAGTAGCAGCAGGTGCAGGCTCAGAAGGAACGGCTGTTGCCACAGGCACAACCGCAACTACGAGTGCATCAACTACAGACTTATCCTGTGGCACAGAGTATGACCTATATGTTCAAGCAGATTGTGGAGGAGGAGATTTAAGTGCATTTTCATTGCCTTACAATTTCGCAACTTTACCATCAGCAGTTGAAAATACCGCAACAATAGGTACAGGTACAAGTTCTTCTTCTTCAAGAGGACCTATTCAACAAGGTGGAGGAACAAGTTCTACACGTTATTCTCGATTCAATCAAGTTTTCACACAAGCAGAATTATTGGATGCAGGTCTAACAGCAAATAGTTTGGTTACCGAACTTCAATGGGATCTCAATTCAACCGATATTATTGCAGGTTCAGGAGATGCGCCCTTCAAAGTATATATCAAAAATTCAACTGCGACAGAGGCTACACCTATCGGGTGGGATGAACTGATTGAAGGTTTAACACCAGCTGTAGATAGAGTATTCAATAAAGACAACAACTTTCCAGGAGAAAAAGGTTGGATGCCCTTTACATTTAATACACCTTTTTTATATACTGGTGAAGCTATAGAAATTGCAGTAGAATGGGATTATGGATCTATAAGCGAACCCGCATTTACAGGTTCAGATGCTTCTAATCCGAATGGAGGCTCTGTTAAATGGCGTTATTCTACTTTTGAGCATGATGCGGTTGTAAGAAGTTTAGGTTCAGGGGCATACCCAACAAGTAACCTATCTTATTCTACAAGTAGCTCCCTACCCACGCAGAGAGCAAATATCCAAATCATATATTTGCCTGCCAGTGTCAGTTCAATTGAAGGAGATTTAGAATACTGTTCTTCAGATAGTTATACCCTTTTGAGTGCAGGAACAGGAACAGAGTATATGTGGTCGAATAGTGCGGTGAGTCAAACCATCGAAGCAAGCGCAGGTGCTTATGCTGTCACTGTCACTGATTCTGATGGTTGTACCGCAACAGGAGAAGTAAGTGTTACTGAAAACACCTCTCCCATTCCTACAATTACAGGAGCATTCGAATCCTGTGTTGGCGGAAATGCCATTT
This sequence comes from Chitinophagales bacterium, assembly GCA_045105835.1. Classification (GTDB taxonomy): domain Bacteria; phylum Bacteroidota; class Bacteroidia; order Chitinophagales; family UBA2359; genus JAUHXA01. The sequence continues at coordinate 4,414 of JBGCDY010000120.1, read as the reverse complement.
TGGATGCAGGTATTTGGACAAGCTATTCATGGTCAAACAACGCAACGACTCAAACCATTGCTTCATCCATGTCAAGCACTTACGCTGTCACTGTAACAGACTCCAATGGTTGTACAGGAGCAGCTGCCTTTACAAATACCTTGGAAAACACTTGCTTGGCAGAAGCAGGTATTTTGACCTCCAATGCAGACGAAATTTGTGCAGGAGGAGATATAGAAGCAAGTACGACAGGACTGCCTGATGGTAATTACCTTCAATACTTTTTCGTCTATGAACAAGACAATCTGGGCAATACAACATTGTTGGAAAATACGCTGGCAAATGTAGCAGCAGGAGAAAGCAATGCGGACTTTAGTGGATTAGATGCAGGTGATTATTTAGTGTGTTCTTACAACGAAGATCAAGACTGTATGCCGACTCCTTCTCCAATCACAACAGATTTGGACGATATCTACGATACAGGCAATATTCAGGATGGTTGCTATGACATCGAATGCGTAAGCATCAATGTACCTGAAGCCTTTGCTCCTAGTTTGGTCGGAACAGGTCAAACTACTACCAACAGTACTGGAACGAATATATACATCGTCGAAATTTGTGGAGGAACAGCCCCTTACAGCGAAGACTTTACTATCTCAGGCGGCTTTGCAAATGTTGAAGAATATCCTTCTGAGAATACAGGCTGTGTCAATTATCAAATTGTCTATGGAAATGGTGTTGACTGGACACTTACTATCACCGATGCCAATGATTGTAACAACGAATCTGCGGTTTTCACCAATGACGAAGTGGAAGTGAATCCAATACTTCAAATCACCGAAACAACAATAAACCCTGAAAAATGTATAGGGGACGAAGATGGTTCGATTGCGATTGTAGTAGAAGGAGGAGACGATGATTGTGAGGAATATACCTATACTTGGTCAGGTCCAAATGATTTTTCGGAAACCATAGTTGGTGATGTGACAGGTAATACCATTGAAGATTTGGCATCAGGTTTTTACGATGTAACGGTCACAGATTGCGCTGGAACAACTACCGTGCAAAACATCTATGTAAGTCGCACCAATGGCGGAAGCGGAAGAGGTCGTGGACGAAGTAGCGGCTGCAAAACAGCGGGTGATGCAGACTTCAATACCATCACGAATTTGACAGTTCTCCCCAATCCTTTCAGCCAGATCACTTCCATAGAATTCAGCATTGCAGAAACTTCAAAGGTTTGGGTTTCGGTTTATTCCATTGAAGGACGAAAGGTAGCCGAAATTTTGAAGGGTGAAACCATTGAAGGAAACACCTCTCAGCGATTGGGTTTTGATGCCGAAAAATTGCAGAGTGGAGCTTATATTTTGGAACTGCAAACAGAATCAGGTTTGAGTCAGCATCAGCAGTTGATGGTGGTGAAGTAAATGATAAACCTACGAACACTACAGTAGTCTTAAAGACTACTGTAGTGTTTCCACAAAAGCCCAATCGTTTTCAAAACGATTGGGCTTTTGTTTTACAAGTACTTGAGCGTTTTTTTGTTGTATTGGTTTATATAGAAAAAGACAACAATTCCCTATCTTTACTCTCACCTATCTACTCATTTTTTTGTCAAACTCCAATACATATCCAAATTGAAAGAGACTCCGACAACACACAAATCCTTAGACATAGCTTCTGCAAAAGAAAAACTCACCGAAGCCAAACTTGCTTTTGCTGCAAAAGAATACGACAAAACCGTCACGTTTGCAGAGCAAGCAATGAAGAAGTTTGAAGCAGAGGAAAACTGGGAGAAGTTTAAAGAAGTAGTTGATACATTGATTAAAACCAATTTCCAACTTTCAGATTTTTCTGCCATTTTACAATTGATTGAATATGTGTTATATGTATGTGAGAAAAACAAATTCAATTCCTTTGTATGGATTTGTAGGCTGCATATAGTTCAATACAAGATATTGTTTAATACAAGAGAATACAACAAAGCCATAGCCTGTTTAACCAAGGCACAAGAGATAATCGAAAGCAATCAAATGAATGACTTGCTTTTGATTGAAAACTTGGTATTTCAAGCAAAATGCTACAATTCCTTACAAGACTATATCAAATCGAGAGAATTACTGAACAAAGTAAAGGTTTTGGTGAAAAAGAAAGAGAACCAAGACCTGCTTATTATGATAGAATTCTACAATGCTTTAGCGATGTTGGAATCAATGGAAAGTAATTTTCTGGAAGCCAAACAACTCTATGAAAAAGGCTATGAATTGTGTCAGCCTCACGAACAATACAAGCCTTTAAAGTTGGATTTTTTGAGTAGAATTGGTGCATCTTATATGTCATTGGGAGATTATGAAAAAGCACTCAATAGCTACTATGCAGCTGTAAAAGGTTATGAAAAACTATACCGTGAGAATCCTAAGGACAGCGTCACTGCAACGATGTTGGGGGTGGCATACAGCCAAATAGGTAGGTTACTAACCCATTTGGGAGACTATACGCAAGCGCATTATTATCACGAAAAAGCGCATTCTTTTTATGAACGACTGGGTTTTGGAAAAACATTCTACTTTCTCATCAACTTATCCGATTTTGGAACTTTATATGAAAAACAAAAGAACTACACTAAGCAAGTAGAATACTGCGAGCAAGCATTGGAGATAAGCCAAAACGAATATGGAGACCAACACTTCAATGCTTCGAGGATATATTCAGAAACAGCAGGAGCCTATTTGAACCTTGGAAACATGGCAAAGGCACTGGTGTATTACGAAAAAGCATTGGCAATAGATATTCAATCCAAAGGGGAAGACAACAGCCTTACACTCAATAGTTATCAGGAATTAGGGGAGTATTGGACTGTCAACAAAAAATACGAAAAAGGGCTTGAGTACTACCACAAAGCATTGAAGGGATTTCAAAATATATTTGGAAATGTGCATATATCTATTGCATCTACTTATAAATCAATAGCTGATAATTTGCGTAGTCAAGGAAAATTAAAAAGAGCTTTGGTTCATTACCAATTGGCGATAGTCGCTTTTTTGAACGATTATCAAGAAACCGATTTTTATCAATTACCCAATGTGGAACAATGCGTCTTCTTACCCGCAGAAAGTTTTTTGAAAGTGCTGAGGGGAAAAGGAGAAACATTGCACGAATACACGCTTTTTTTGGAAAAAACACAAGTTGATGAAAGCAGCAAAGCTTTAGATGCAGGTTTGAATACCTGTCAATTGGCTGCTGATTACCTCCAACAATTGCAGAAAACAATCAAAGCAGAAGACTCCAAACTAATTTTTGTGGAAAAAATGATTCCAATATATCAATTGGCGATAGAATTGGTTTTATTGCAAGCGCATCGTTCAAGGGAAAATTCTATTTTAGAAAAAGCCTTTGCTTTTCACGAGCAAGCAAAAGCACTTTTATTGCGTTCTTCTATGCAGGAAAATGCGGCAAAAATGAGTGCTTCCATTGATTCCGATTTGTTGGAAAAAGAGCAAGAACTCAAAAACCGAATTGAAGTTTATCTTCAAAAAATACAAATAGAAGAAGCAAAGGGAGAGCAAAAGAACAAAGCAAACCTAAAACAATGGAAACAAAAACACTTCAATGAAACGCTCAAACACCAAGCACTCATCGAAGAATTGGAAACAGACTACCCCGAATATTACCAACTCAAATACAAACTGCAATCTGTCTCCTTAGACAAACTTCAAGCAAGCTTAGACGAGCAAACCATCGTACTCAGCTATTCTATAGGCATCGAAAAAGGCTATATTTTTGCCCTATCAGCAGACGATTATCAAGTAATCAGCCTAGACCTTCCCCCAAATTTCAACCAACAAATCAAAGACTACCTCAATACCATTCACGCCCAAAACTTCCAAGCCTTCACCGAACAATCCCACGCACTCTACTGTCTATTGATACAACCCTTAGCAGATTTTATTTTTGATATATTCGATGATGAACTAAAAAAACTGGTCATCATCCCCGATGCTTCTCTCCAATATCTTCCCTTTGAAACCTTGATAGGTGAGGAAGTGACCGACCTTCAATCTGCCTCTTACCACGAATTGGACTACTTACTCAATCACAGTCAAATCCAATACCACTATTCCACCACACTCTATCACCAATACCTACAAAAGTCAAAAGCAAAAAGGCAAGCAGATTCTCTCCAACCTCCTACGACCTCCAATAAAAATAATGTCGACTTCATGGGATTCGCTCCCATTTACACAAGCGACAAGGAAGAAACCCAAGCGGTCATGCGCAGTCTTGCAGCCGATTACAGTCAGTGGGCAACTCGCTCGGAAGCCGTCAGAGGCGACAACCTAACACCTCTTCCTTTTTCAGAAGAAGAAGTCGAAAACATTGAAGGATTGTTTGCCCAAAAAGGATTGAAGGGGCAAAGTCTGCTCTACGATACTGC
>JBGCDY010000119.1:0-11943 GCA_045105835.1 Chitinophagales bacterium | reverse complement strand
GTTTTTTGTTGATTTGTTTGACGAAATCCACATTGAGGCTATAAACTTTTACTTCTTCCTCACGGTATTTGCGAACCGTCCGACCAAATCGGCGGTTGATACGGTCTTCGCCAATTTTTTGGAAAGCACCTACAATGTTCACATTGTCATACAAGCCTTTGTCCCTCGAAATGTTGGTGGTCAAACTCGCTAAAAAACGGTCTTGTGGACCATATTTCCATTCGGCGTAGTTGAGTCCTCCTTCACCGTCAGGGTCGTTGAGGCGGTCGTATCGGGGAATATCTGAAGAGGTTGAGTATTGAAGATTGAGGCTAAAGTTGAGGTTTTCGGAAGGTTGGAAATAGACTTTTTGGAGTATGTCGGTTTGATTGTAGCCTGTGAATTTCAATACATCTGCGTCCTCGTTTTGTACAAGCGCATCAATGCCTTCTGCATTTGTTTCGACATATTGAAAACGTTTGCCCCAATCTTCGTAACCATGAGTTCTTTTGGTGCCAATTCGGAGGTCGCCAAATTTGCCGTAGGTAATGCTGCTCAATGTTCCCCATTTTTTGCTGCCATACATGACATCAATGTGGGTAGTGCGTTCATCGTTTGCAGAGGCCAAACGCATCATGGCACTTCCTTCAAAATGGGGTTTTTCATCGTCTTTGGCAAGTGTAGGAGTTTTGGTCATGAAGTGCATGACTCCACCCAAAGCATCACTTCCATAAATCACCGAACCTGGCCCAAAAACTACTTCGGTTCCCTCCAAAACATTGGGGTCGATTGTGATGGCGTTTTGAAGGTGTCCACCTCTGTAGATGGCATTGTTCATCCGCACCCCATCCAAAACCATCAATACTTTGTTGGCTTCAAAACCTCGAATGACAGGACTTCCACCGCCCATTTGACTTTTTTGGATATAGACATTGCCCGTATTTTGCAGCAAATCGGCAGAGGTTTGAGAATTGCTCAAAGCGATTTCTTTGGCTTTGATGATTTCCACTTTGTTGGTGACTTCACTCAATGGCTCCGCAATTTTACCCACCGAAATGATGATTTCACCGAGTTCGGTTTCTTTGGGCAGCAATTGTGCAATGTTTTGGGTTTTGCGGATTTGACTTAAAGTAAAGTTTCCTTCATTGTAGGCAACATGCTGAAAATAAAGCTTTTCGTCTGCTGCAATGCTTTGGTCAATGACGACTTTTCCTCTTGCATTGGAGGTAGCAGTGAAGGTTTTGGAGGTATTGAAGACATGGACATCTGCAATAGGTGTTTTGTCAAGTTCGTCCAGTATTTGAATTTCTATTTCTTGTGCTTGAAGGTGGAAGGAGAAAATTAGGAGAAAAAGTAGTATGGTTTTTATGCTGTTTTTGTGTTGTATAAAAAATAAGTCCATGTATGTTTTTTGTGTTTATGCTTTTTTGAAAACTTTTGTAGGGGATAAGGAAAATGTTTACAAGAATTTTGGGATTCGTAAGAATGACTTAGGGGAAATTTATTGTTGATAATACAATTGCCTTTTGTAATGCCTGATTCATTTTTTCGGTAATGGCGGTTTTAATCGCCGAAAATAGTGTGTAAAAAATGTTTTGAAAAAATAGTACACACACATTCCTTAGAGGCGATTCTTCAAAATAAACCAATCTTGTAGAGTGTGTCAGCGATTGAAATCGCCGTTACAGACTTATTTTGAAAGTACAAGTCGAACAAACTTGACAATACAGAATTTGACTTTGTATTTGGTTTTTAAGTATTCCTACGAACCCCAAAATTCTTGTTAATCTTCTACAATAGGAACGATAACCCTAAAAGTTGTACCTTTCTCTAACACCGAACGGTCGACAAATATTTTGCCTTTGTGGTACAATTCCACAATACGTTTGGAGAGCGACAATCCGAGACCCCAGCCCCGTTTTTTGGTGCTGTAACCTGGCTTAAAAACCGTTTTGAATTTGGACTTAGGAATGCCCTTGCCTGTATCACTGACTTCAATGATGGCATTTGAGGCTTCTTCCCAGACTTTTACTTCAATTCTCCCCGTTGCACCCATGGAATCCAAACCGTTTCGAATCAAATTTTCAATGACCCAATCGAACAAAACACTGTTCACATTCGCACGAATCTCGGGTTTTTCGGATTCAAAACTGACGGTTACCTTGCCTGATGCTCGGCGGCGCATGTATTTGGTGGTGGTTTTGACAGACTCCACAAGGTTGGTGACTTCCAACTTGGGTTGTGCGCCAATTTTGGAAAATCGGTCTGCTATCAATTGCAGTCTTCCCACATCTTTTTCCAATTCTTCGCCCACCATTTGAGCCTCGCCTGTGGGGTCATCCGAAATTTTGAGCATTTCGACCCAACCGACCATCGAGAAAAGTGGTGTGCCCAATTGATGTGCGGTTTCCTTCGCCATTCCTAACCAGACCTTGTTTTGTTCGGCACGTCTTGCAGCATCAAAAGCGATGTAGGCAATCAGTAAGAAAATAGAGATGATGAACAATTGGAAAAGAGGATAGGTTCGGAGTTGTTGTAAGATGCTGGATTCGTTGTAGTAGATGAGGCTCTTTCGCTCCAAAATTTTACCCGTTTCATTGCCCTCATCGTCTTTTTCATTGAAGCGGGCGGTAATCTCAATGGGAGGGAAGCTGTTTATCATTGCCTCCAATTGCTCGCTCACCTCGGCTGCATCGTCGAGTTGTTTCAGGTCAAAAGTACGTTCATTGTCGTTTGGGTCGAGGTTCCGAGTGCCTGTGACCTCGCCTTTTCCGTTGGTTTGGATGACGGGAATGGTGGTATTGGAGGTGGTGATTTCTTGGAGGAAAGTGAGGATGTTTGATTCATATTCTTCCAATACTTTCTGCGCCAAAGGGTCTAAATCTTCCCTTTGGTTCATGAAGGTGAAGATGTTTTTGATTTCATTGACGGCCTTTCCGTACAACTCTATTTTTTTGCGCTCTTCTTCTGCGAGTTGATTGGCAAGGGATTGGCTGTAAAACAGACTGATGCCAACAATGATGAGGGCTGCTGCTATCAAAGCCAGTTTCCATTGGAGGGTTCTGTCGTATATGTTCATGTACTTAATTTAGTGATTGGTGACTAGAGATTTGGAGGATGGTGATTAGTTCTGGATTTAAACCTTATAGGTTTTGTTTATATGGTTAATTGAGGTTTCAAAATTTCATGTATAATCGAAGACTAAACCTATAAGGTTTTACTCTACGAATATACTTCCAGTGCCTTTCTCCTTTTCATTATTTCCTTCCAAAATCCGCAGGAATTTCTCCCCAAGCTTTTGTTTCCCACTTCAAGATTTTATTGTTCCAAGTATTTTTTTGTATCCAATCCAAACCTCTATCTACCAACGCAAATAGCTGTCGATTCGTATTGTTGCGCTTCAAAGTAGTGCGGACTTTCTTGTTTCGTACCCATGCTATGGCAGTTCTGGAATCGGAATAAATGGGCAGGTCGCTTCCTTTTTGCTTTAAATAAGCCAAGCCATGTACTAAAGCCAAAAATTCACCTAACTTGACTGTTCCTTGTGGGAAAGGGCCCTGACGGAAAAAACGAATACCCGATTTGGTATCCACACCTTGGTACTCCAAAACACCAGGGTTACCACTACAAGCTGCATCTACTGCAATACTTTCCAAAATGGGTTTGCCAATCAATCGAAGTTCTTCTGCGGAGAGCGAGGTGTCGTTTTTGACATTTTTTCCAATGTAGTCGCTGCTGTTTCCATAATAGGCTTCTTCTGCCAGTTCTTTGCTTTTGAAGGACTTGTATCTTGCCCCTGCAAAACCTTTTATTTGAACCTGACAGTCTGCCCAAGTGTCAAAAATGCCTGTTTCGTTGCCTTCCCAGACCACATAGTATTTTTTCTTGCTTTTTGCCATGGATTGTATTGTTTCTTAGTTTTATACAATTTTTGATAGAAGCCGAAATATACGATTTTTTTGAACATCTACTGATTGTGAGATTCGATGAAAGTCGAATAAGCAAAATTGCTGACAGCTTGAAATGCTTGAAAATGTTAAATTTGTGTTTACATTCTTAAAAGAAATGAAATCAACTCTTATTCGATGAAAAAATACATTTTGTCTTTCCTTCAATTGGTTTGTCTTTGTTATTTGTTCTCTATCGGCTCACTGCTGACACTCAATGCGCAAACTGAAATGGACTCTTTGTCCAATATTTTTTATCCCGATGGCCTAAACGATATTTGGGGTTATGTGGATGAAGCTGGAAATGAATATGCTTTGGTGGGGGTGAAAACGGGGGTTTCGATTGTGGATGTCACCGATGCCACAGCTCCTAAAGAGTTGTTTTTTATTGAAGGAATGGAAAATATATGGCGTGATTTGAAAACCTATCAACATTACGCTTATGTGGTAAGTGAAGCCAAAATGGGCTTGCAGATTATCGACCTTCAAAATTTACCGACTTCAATAGATACAACTACTTATATAGCCGACAGCACACTTGCTTCGTCTCACAATATTTTTATTGACAAACGAGAAGGACTCGCTTACTTGTCGGGCTTCAATGATTTCAAACATAGTATTCCCACAGCAGAACGTAGTATCAAGATATTGGATTTGAAGCCAAACCCTTTTGAGCCTGTTTTTGTGCATGATTTCATCAACAAATATTCTCACGATGCCTACGTGCGAGATGGAATTTTGTTGAGTTCGGAAGTGTATGAAGGAAATTTGATGATTGCGGATGTGAGCAATCCCAAAGAACCTATCGTTTTGGCGACCCAAAAAACGCCTAATAGTTTCACACACAATGCTTGGTTGTCGGACAATGGTGAGGTGGTGTTCACGACCGACGAACGGAATGGTGCTTTTGTTGCATCTTATGACATATCTGATTTGAGCGATATTAAGGAATTGGACAGGTATCAATCTTCGCCTGGTCAAAATACTATGCCTCACAATGCGCATGTAATCAACGATTTTTTGGTGATTTCGTATTACAATGATGGCGTGGTGGTGGTGGATGCACATGAACCTGATGCTCTTGTAGAAACGGAATACTACGATACCTCTCTCTTTTCGGGTTCAGGTTCGCAAGGCTGTTGGGGAGCGTATCCCTTTTTGCCATCGGGCAATATTTTGACTTCCGACCGAGCGCAAGGATTGTTCGTTTTGCGTCCTACCTATAAAAGAGCAGCGTATGTGGGAGGAAAAGTGAGGAATAAAGAAACGGGTGAAGTGATAAGTGATGTGGAGGTGAGTATTGAAGATAATTCTGCAAATGACAAGAGCGATTTTGGAGGTGATTTCAAAATAGGAATTGCAGAAGAAGGAATGTATTCCATCCGTTTTTATAAGTATGGTTATGAGACCTTGATTATTGAAAATGTGGATTTGGAGACTGCAAAGGTAACTTTGTTGGATGTCGAATTGCAGGCTCGTCCAAGCTTTGACTTTACCATTGAAGTGGTCGATAAGGATACGGGCGAAGCGATTGAAGGAGCACAATTTGAAGCAAAAATTACGGGACAAAATTATGCTCAATTTACTGACGAAACAGGTGGTGTTAATTTAAGCCCTTTTTACAGTGGCAATTATGTGGTTTTGGCGTATAAATGGGGTTGGAAAACATTCATTCAAAATAGGGTGATAGATGAACCCAATAAGAACTTGCGTTTGGAGCTTCAAAAGATGTATCACGACGACCTTTGGCTCAACTTTGGTTGGGATGTGCAGGTGGAAGGAGATATGGCAGGTGTTTGGCAGAGGGGCAAACCAGATGGGACATTTTTGGAAAGTGGAGAGGCGTGCAATCCTGATATGGATGTGCAGGATGATTTTGGAAGTGCCTGTTTTGTGACTGGAAAAAATGGAGGGGAATTGGAGGAAAGTGATGTGGACGGTGGAACAACGACTTTGATTTCACCAGTCTTTGACCTTACAGATTATACCTTTCCCGTACTTTCGTTTCAGCAGTGGTTTTGCAGTACGGATGTATCGGATGCCGAAAGCGACTTTGTGAGATTTGAATTGATGAATGGCATAGATACAGTTGATTTGCAAACTATTTTTGCAGGCTACGAAATACAGAGTGTTTGGCACGAGCAATCCTTCAATGTCTTGGATTTTTTGGAACTGACCGAAAATATGCAAATGACGGTGACTGCAAAGGGAAGTACGCCAAACTTGGTTTTGGAGACTGCAATAGATGCGTTTAGGATTGTGGATACCAACCCAACGGATATTGAAGAAACCTTGGAGTTGGGTAGAAACCTGCAAGTCGCTCCAAATCCTTTTGACGGACAAACCTATATTCGTTTTGAAGCTTTTCATGCTACTGCCATGCTGAATACGCTGCAAATTTTTGACAGTGCTGGGCGTTTGGTTTTGGAACAGACTTATCGACAAGGTGAATCTGTTGAATTTCTGTGGGGAGAAGGTGTTGAGGCTGGATTGTATTTTGTGAAATTTGGAGAAGAAACCAGAACAGTGGTGAAATTTTAATAGGAAAACAAAATCATTTACAAAATGTCGGAAGAAAACAAAAAACCAGTAATTGGCTCTATCGTTTGGCGAGATTTGACGGTGCCGAATGCCGAAGAGGTCAAGGATTTTTATTGTGAAGTCGTGGGTTGGAAAGCAAGTTTGCATCCTGGTTGTGATGACTTCAATATTCACCAAGCGGATGATGAGGTCATGGCAGGAGTTTGCTATGCCAAAGGTACAAATGCCAATGTGCCACCTCAATGGTTGGTGTATGTGACGGTGGCAAGTGTGGAAGAGTCGGCTGCAAAGTGTGTGGAGATGGGCGGAAAGGTATTGGATGGTCCACGAATGATGGGAGCGAATCTTTTTTGTGTGATTCAAGACCCTGCGGGTGCGGTAATGGGATTGATTGAAGGATAGAAAAAAGAAATTAAAATTAAAATGAGAATTAAAATAAAAAAACAAATAGCTGACTAATAGTTATTTATGGTGCAATTGGGTGAGCTTTTTCTTCAAAAAATACTTTTTTTTGAGAGTGTTTTTCCCAAAAGTTTGGAGGTTTTCGTCTATGAAGGTCGTAACAAATAATTGTTAAACCTTTTAAATTTTTCAAACCATGAGAACCTTTCAAATTTTAATTTTTTCTCTTTTTGTATTTCTTTTTAGTGTTCAATCAGCAGACGCTCAACGTCGCACAAATCCAAGACTCGGCACCATTAAAGCCAAGGAAAGTGTCAAAACTTCCACTATTGTAGTCAATGGATTAACTGCCGCCGAATTTCAATCAAAATTTGACAGCTATACCAAACGAGGTTATAATTTGGTTTTTATTGATGGCTATTTACACCGAGGAGGCGTAGCCAACAATTCTTCAACGAAGACTTACTTCAATGCTATTTTTGAATTAGACAACACACCTTTTGCAGCCTTCTTTGGTTTGTCAGGAGCTACTTACCAACAAAAATTCAATCAATACACAAAAGCGGGCTTCCGTTTGTCTTTCATCGAAAGCCACCGTCAAAATGGTCAAATTCGCTACGCACCTATCTTCACCAAAGAATCAGGGCCTGCTTGGAAAGCCATGCACGGATTGACTCAGGCAGCTTACCAACAGAAATTCAACACCCTAACAAAACAAGGTTACCGTTTGGTGAATCGTTCTGTAGTCGTGAAGGGAGGAAAAAAATATGTTGCAGCATTGTTTGATAAAGCAAATGTTGGGTCTTGGATAGCTAAATCCAATCTGAATTTGGCAAGTACACAAACGATGATGGAAACACAGAACAAAGCAGGTAGAAAAGTCGCCTTTATGGACATCACCCAAACAACGACAACAAACATCACTTTCTCACCTGTTTTTGACAAAGCTCCTCACAATGCTTGGTATGCACTCAACAATTTGACGGCTACAAAATTGAAAGCAGAAATTGCCAAAGCAAAGGCTAAAGGTTACAAAACCATTATGGTCAGAGGCTTTGATGTTCAAAAGTTGGTCAGTGGAAATGAAGTACACGAAGCTCGATATGCAGCAGCTTGGGTCAAATAATAATTGAAAAGTAAGCAAATTTGCCTAAGACATCGGAGGTTTTCAAAGCTTCCGATGTCTTTTTTGTAGAAAAACAAACCCACCAAAACTTTTGATTAAGTTTTGGTGGGTTTTGTAGTTTGGGTTTGATGGCTTTCCGAAAGAAGCTGTAAATTAGCGCCTTCAAAGCCATCAATTCACCATTGAAGAATGCTATTCAACTCTTTACAATTCCTATTTTTCTTTCCTCTCATCGTTGGACTGTACTATTTGCTGTCCCATCGTTTTCGGTGGATATTGCTCTTGTTGGCGAGTTATTATTTCTATATGGCATGGAAACCTTTGTATGTTTCCTTGCTCGTATTTTCTACGCTGATAGATTATTCTTGTGGATTGAAAATGAGTAGCTTGGCACAAAAAAGAGAGAGAAAACCTTACCTCTACCTAAGCCTCTGTTCCAATCTCAGTATTTTATTTTTCTTCAAATACTTCGGATTCTTTGGAGAAAGCGTGCAGTTTTTAGCCGATTTATTGGGCATGAACTATGCCTTTCCCGTTTTTGAATTACTGCTTCCTTTGGGAATTTCCTTCTACACTTTTCAGACAATGGCGTATTCCATAGATGTTTACAATGGCAGATTGAAGGCTGAAAAACATTTGGGAATCTTTGCCTTGTTTGTTTCCTTTTTTCCGCAATTGGTGGCAGGCCCTATTGAGCGAGCAAGCAGACTGTTGCCCCAATTTCGGAAGCAGATGGTGTTTGAGTATGAGGGAGTGAGGAGTGGACTTTTGTTGATGGCTTGGGGATTTTTCAAGAAAGTGGTAATAGCGGATAGATTGGGGGTTGTAGTTAGTGCGGTGTATGCCGAACCGACAGCTTATGAGCCGTTTGTATTGGCTTTGGCAAATGTGTTTTTTGCTTTTCAGGTCTATTGTGATTTTTCGGGGTATTCGGATATAGCGATTGGTGCGGCAAGGGTTTTGGGTTTTGACCTGATGACCAATTTTCGACGACCCTTTTTTGCGACTTCGGTCAAAGAATTTTGGGAGCGTTGGCACATTTCGCTTTCGACTTGGTTCCGAGATTATTTCTACATCCCATTGGGCGGCAATCGGGTGGTCAAATGGCGGTGGTATTACAACCTGTTTATCACTTTCGCCATCAGCGGCTTGTGGCATGGGGCAGCATGGACGTATGTAGTTTGGGGAATGGTACATGGAGCTTTGCTGCTGTTGTATATTTGGTTTCAGGCGAGCATTCACCGTTTGTATCAAAAGCGTTTTTGGGTAAATCATCCTTTGCTTGGCAAAATCATGGGAATTGTGGTCACGCAAGGACTCATTTTTTGGACGTGGAGCATTTTTCGGGCAAATACCTTGCAGGAAAGTTTGTGGATATATGCCCAAATTTGCAGCAAAGAGTTCTTGATTCAAGTCTATACCGTTTTTCAAGCCATTGCAGTTTTTGGACTGCAAATGATTTCTTACGAGACATTTACCACGACTTTGCATGAGGTGATTCCGTTTTCAATTGCGGAGATAGCCACTTTGTTGTTTTTGGTGCTGGGCTTGATGTTGGCGGAGTTTTGGGATTCTATCAAACCTGTTAAAAAATGGCTTCCTTTGCAGCCGATGTATGTGCGCTGGACATTGTATGGGGCTTTGTTGTGGGCGATATTTTTGATGGGAAATTTTAAAGAACAAGAGTTTATTTACTTCAATTTCTAAGTTGTGGTGCTTTTGTAACGGCGACTTTAGTCGCTGATACGCTCTACAAGAAAATCGCCCTGAAAGGGCGCAAGCAGAGATAAAGGGTATAGGCTTACGCCCTTTCAGGGCTAAAAAAAATGTTTTCTTAATACACTGGGCGTTGCCCAGTGCTGTTGATTGCGCCCTTTCAGGGCTATAGAAAGAAGGTTGTCTGAAATTTTTTTGTACACACTTAAAAAAAATAAAAACATTCAAATGAATTCTGCTTCAATATTACTGCTAAAAATTTGCCTCTTTTTGGGTTGCAATATCCTGCTTTTGTGGGGCATATTGCAGGGCAGTTCTGCCTATGTGTGTCAGCAGAATTTTGAAAACTGGGAAACAGAAAGTAATTTACTTTTTCTGCAAAACGGACAATCCTACGATTGGGTGGTATTGGGTGCATCTCATGCGAGGGAGTTCAGCCGAAGCCGAAATCATCTGTTGGTGGAAGATATTTTGGACATCAAAATGGCGAATTTGGCGCAAGGTAGAGGTCGGGGAGGAGTCCGTAATCAATACCTGTTTTTGCGTCGTTTTTACGAAAAACAAAACCAGGCTTCAAAAATCGTCTATTTTTTAGATCCCTCTTTGGTCTTTAGTAAAGGTTGGGATGAAGTAGAACAAACTTTTGATTCAGAGCCTTTTGATGTGAATTTCTTTGCACTGAATTTGCTCAAAGGCAGTGATAAATATGTGCTACAATTGTACCACTATATTCGCTCTAAAATGACTGTAAACTGGCTTCAAACAAGTCCAAGCAGTAAGGATGGAAATTATAATTACCTCCAAACATTTGACAGTTTGAAGGTGGTTCGGGGCATGGAATTGTCTTATGTGGATGGCATGAAAACCGAGATTTTGGAAGGGAATAAGGTTTTATTGAAGGAGTTGATAGAAATGGCAGGTGAGCAGGATTCAGAGATTTTGTTTTTGATTCCCCCCGCACGATTTGGCAAATGGAAGGGTCATGAAGAGGTCATTGCGATGCTTCAAGATTTGAAGGCTGGGTATGAAAATGTGGCTTATGTGGATTATTCGGAGGCGTTTTTGGAGAATTGTTATTATTACGACCACCATCATTTGAATACGGATGGAGTCGTGGGCTTGGCTTATGCTTGTAGGGAATGGGAGGAATGAAATTCTAATTTTTCTTCTTAAATTCTTGGATTGTATCAATTGTCCAGCCTGTTACTCTTGCAATCGCCTGTTCGTCTAAGCCTTCCTTCAATAAACCACGAACCATTTTTATCTCTCTATCTTCAATGGCAGTATCTACAACATTGATAAAATCTCGATAGTTTTTCAATGCTTCGTGGTATGCCATTCTTTCTTTGGGGGCGAACTTTGCGATTTCAGCTACATCAAATAGCTTCTGAAAAATCCTTTCTTGGAGAGATGGTGAGCGGCTTTGCAGTTTGTGTAGGTTTTTCAAAATGTAGAGCCATTTATCAAAATGTGTTTTAAGCTCGTGTTCTTCTTTTTTAAAACGGGGCATTTCGAGATAGATGAATGTGAGTTTTTTGTAAAAAACAGTCTGTCTATCCGTGTCCATCAATTGAATTTTATGTAGGTAAGGGCTGGCATCTTTTCGTTTTCTTCTACCATTCTCAAATTCAAAATCCATAATGGCTACTGTGTAAACGGCTTTTAGTTCAAAATCCCATTTTTTACCTGTTTTTGCTTGTTCTTGAATGGGGAAAGTAGCGTAATAAATACTTCTGTCTTTGAAGAATTTTTGTTTTGCTCTTTGAATCTCTACAATAAATTTATCTCCTCTATCACTTTCACAATACAAGTCAAAAATGGCTCGCCTATCTTCTTCGTGGTTTGATAAGTGTTCATTTTTTAGGTAAGTGAGATTGGCTATTTTATGTTCTTTTAAAGGCAGCAATTCATTCAAAAAATCAATCAATAATTCTTTGTTTACCTCTTCTCCAAAAAGTTTTTTGAAACCGAAATCTGTAAATGGATTAACAAATATCTCTGCCATTTGCTACTTATTTTTGTTTACAAATATAAGCAAAAAATAGGCTTATTTGTTTTCTTCATTATCCTTCAAGCCCTTATTTCTTAAATTTTCCATAACTT
Source organism: Chitinophagales bacterium (assembly GCA_045105835.1). Taxonomy (GTDB): domain Bacteria; phylum Bacteroidota; class Bacteroidia; order Chitinophagales; family UBA2359; genus JAUHXA01. The sequence goes on along the minus strand of JBGCDY010000119.1, from coordinate 129 downwards.
TGACCTATTACTTTTTTCACCTTGTATTCGTTTTGTAATGGCGAAAAAATAAATGGTGTTTTGTTTTAGGGAGGATTCAAATAATGAGGTACTCACAATAGGTTCAATGTTCATCAATAACGAGGGGTT